>CAYRNH010000001.1:0-35565 GCA_964425515.1 uncultured Thiotrichaceae bacterium
TGGCCATGACCTTGATGCGCGAAATTACCAGTGGCGCAATATTGCCGGGTGGTTTGAGAATTTCGCGCAGCATGCCATCGACGCGAAAGCGTACGCGCATGCTGTTCTCAAACGGTTCGACATGAACGTCGGAAGCATTGACCTTGATGGCTTCGGTGAGCAGTGCATTGATCAGACGAATTATCGGGGCATCGTCTTCCGCTTCCATTAAATCTTCGGGTTCGAGTGTTTGCGCTAGCTGATCGAGATCGAGTTCGTCACCGACGCCTTCCATCATCGCCATTGCCTGGTCGCTGCCCTGCTCGTAAGTCTGGGCAAGCAGCGCAGCAAACTGTTCGTCGCTGGTTGAATTTAAACTTAAACGTCTTCCGGTTACGCGGCGGACTTCGGCGAGTACCCTGGGGCTTAGATTTTTGCGTGTTAGCAGATGAACCTGATCTGCTTCGATCTGGCTGATGAGAATGCCGTGACGTTTGGCAAAAGCATAGGGTAGACACTGTGGTGTGAGCGCGGGCGTTTGTTGTTGCTCCATAGGGTCAAGGTTCATGCTTACATGTCGTTCCAGACATCATCGTCTGGTTTGGAGGATTTATCGCTCGTTGGTTTTTTGTCTTCTTTTTTGTTTTCAGTTTTTTCTGTTTCGGGAGCAGCGGCCGGCGCAGGCTTTTTAGCTTTGGGATTTTCTGTGTTGGGTGCTGCAGGTTGTTGTGTTTCTCCCAGTGGTTTGCGCTCGTCCAGTTGTGTACGTTTAGGGTAAGGGGGCATTACAGCTGGTCTTTTATTGAGCAGCCCATAACCGCTATCGTATTTTTTGCTGAGCTGCATCTGGCGTATATAGTCGTATTTCTGGTTGGTGACCAGAGCGGCATCTTTATAATCGCGCAGGATGCTAGGGCGCAGGAAGACCATCAGGTTTTGTTTCTCTTTGGTGGTGTCTTCCGACGTAAACAGTTTGCCGAGCAAAGGGATATCGCCAAGTAAAGGGACTTTGGTTACCGTATCGTTTGCGGTTTCCTGGATCAGTCCTCCGAGTACCAGTATGCCGCCATCATCGACCAGCACGCTGGTTTTGATCGAACGTTTGCGCGTGGTCGGCCCAGAGGTTGCGCTGGTGCTGGCGACACTTGAGGTTTCCTGTTCCAGATCGAGTTTGATGGTGTCGCCTTCATTGATCTGCGGGGTGACTTTCAAGGTGAGGCCCACGTCCTGTCGCTGTATAGTCTGAAACGGGTTCGTACCGCTTGTCCCTGCGTTGGTGTAGGTGCCAGTAACGAAAGGTACGTTTTCACCGACCACGATTTTCGCTTCCTGATTATCGAGCGTGACGATGCTGGGAGTGGAGAGGATGTTGGTGGCTGCATTTGAAGCCAGGGCGTGTAACAGCAGGGCGTAGCGTGTGCCATTATTCAGCGTTCTCCCGCCCGCCAGGGTTAGACCAGGTCCTATAGCCGAGCCGACGCCAGTGCTACCCCCGGTGCTGGCTGCGGCAAGACTACCGAGTATGTTGCCAATACCCGCGAGGTTACTGATACCGATGGGTATATTTTTGCCAGTGGTCTGGCTGCCATCGACGGCTACGCCAACGCCAATGTTTTTATCCAGATTGGTTGAGATTTCGGCGATGATGGCTTCGATCAGCACCTGGGCGCGGCGGATGTCGAGTTGGCGGATTACCGCCTTGAGGTTTTGTGTCGTGTTCGGGTCCGCGGTGATGATCAGAGCATTGGTATCCGGGTCTGCCTGGATAGTTGCATCGCCCGCGAGGGAACTGCCATTTTGTGCGGAGGCAACCCGGCGCACTACTTTTCCCGCTGAATTGGCGCCACTGGCTTTATTGTCGCTTTGCGCAACGCCCGTGAGAATTTTGACGAGGTCTTCGGCTTTGGCGTATTTCAGATAAATCACGTTGGTGTTGCCGCCATCGTTCAGCGGGGTATCCAGGTGCAGGATGGTGGCGCGGGCTCTCAGTCGCGCGCTGCGATCGCCGGTCATCAAAATGCTATTGGTGCGGTCATCGGCCGCCAGTACCAGCTTGGACGGGTCGTTTTTACTCGTACCCTGACCCAGCGCATTGAGAATACGCACCAGCTCGGAAGCCGATGCGTATTTAAGCTGGACGATTTCGACCTGATCGCTGTCTTTGAGGTCAACGCCCTGTATGATTTTTTGCAGGCGTTCTACATTAGCTTCATGGTCGGTGATGATCAGCGTATTGGTCGGCGCGTAGGCAGCGAGATGTCCCTGTTGCGGCACCAGTGGCCTCAGGATAGGCACCAGTTGCGCGGCAGGTACATGGTCGAGATGGATGACCTTGGTGACCAGCTCATCGCCCGGGACATTTCTGTCATTAGTGATGATCGGCGTCGGCCCTTGCTTGGCATTGATTTCGGGTACGATCTTGATTACCGAGTCGGTAGGTACCGCTGCAAAGCCGTGTACCTGCAGCACGGAAAGAAATACTTCGTAGACTTCTTTCGGAGTCATGCTGTTGGCCGAAATCACGGTCACTTTGGCTTTGACGCGCGGGTCGATAATAAAGTTTTTGCCGGTAAATTTTGAAACTGTGCTGATCAGCGCCCGGATATCAGCATCTTTGAGATTGAGGGTGATGCGATCCGCCGCGTACAACTGACAGCTGAAGCTGAGCAGGAATAACAGCGACAACAGCAGTGGTATGCGCGATTTTCTGCTAGAGCCGCTGTACGAGGTTTCTGCCAGTGGCGCTTTTTTAGTTAACATTCAAGGTAATCCATTAAAAACTGTGGCTGATTATACTCAATGTAGCTGAATAGTTAATGGCACTTCAGCGCCATTTCGCTTCACAGTGATGTTGATACTCTGCGCCGTGCTGAGCTGGCGCAGTGCGTTGATGCCATTGCGCGGGTCGTCCATTTTGATACCGTTGATCGAGGTGATGATATCGTTAGGTTCGAGCCCGATCTCGCGGAGCAGTTCCTTGCCCCTGGCCTGCGCCTGCAGGCGATAACCGATCTGTTTGCCGTTTTCTCTGATCACCATGGGCAGTGCATAATCGCCGAACGATGTCGGATTTCGCAGTATGGTTCTGCGTATCTGGCCGAGCGTAGCCCCTGGATCGTTGCTGTTATATTGGCTTGTGCCAGTATTATTATGAGGCAGGTCTAGTGGCTTATCTTTGACCAGTTTGAGTATTTCCAGCTGGCCGCTACGTTCCAGAATGATATTATCCGGGTGCACTTCGCGCAAGGTGGCATTGCCCGGCAGGGAGTCACCGATGCCGTAGATTTCTTCATTGGCATTTTTGCCGCTGGCGATGATGGCAATGGCATATTTAGGATCCGAAGCTGCGAACACGCCGCGCAGGGTCAGGTTGAGCCGGGTGACGGTGGCGACTTTTGCGGTATCGACAGCCGCTTTCTCAGCATTGCCAAACAGATGCGCCATGGCGAGCTGGCCTATATTGCTGTGCTGTGTTGGTGTCAGCGAGGGTCTGTTTATATTTGCCGGGGCGAGCGTTGCAACGCCTGTGTCACCGGCTGGAACCAGCATCCAGGTTAGCTGTGCCAGGCTGTAGGCGCAGGCGATTACCAGAATAAAACTGATCACAGTAGCGCTGTGCTGGGGCAGAGTTTGCAGATTTATTGCGGGTTTCAGCACAGAGGAAGGCGCAGCGTATGGTTATTGGTAGAAGCTGAATTCTAGCAGGCCGCGTTGATTGTTGCAGGCTGGATACGTACTCCTTCAATATGATAATGATGGGTTCAGTTGGTCTGTCAGCGTCCAGAGCAAGGCACGCCTCGCAGGGAATGGCCCGGTCCTTTCCAAGAGGCGTAACGCCGCCATGGGCGCTGACAGGCCAACCCTTCGGGCGCTCCTGTGGTGTCCCGCAACTGCGTTGCTGCGCTTGACAAGGACTATGGCCATTGCCTGCGCACACCGCCTTGTTGCGAAACACCACAGGAACGCTGAACCCCTCATTATCATATTGAAGGAGTACTAGCCACTTAGCTCGCGGTCTGGCGGCAAAAACGGTATATCGCTATTTCGCCGAATAAGTTGGGAAACAGGCTCATCAGCAGAGTGCTGTGGCTGTGGGTGTGGTCGACCACGGTGCGCTGCAGGATTTGAATACCGCGTTCATGGCAGAGCTGTTCGAAATCGCGCAAGGTGCACAGATGCACGTTCGGTGTGTTGTACCACTGGTTGGGCAGGCTCTTGGTCACCGGCATATAGCCGCCGAGGCCGAGCTGAGCGCGCGCGCGCCAGTGCGCCATATTGGGGAAAGTGACGATGGCTTCGTGGCCGACGCGCAGCATTTCATCAATTAACAAATCCGGGTGGGCGGTGGCCTGCAGGGTCTGGCTCATCACCACATAGTCAAAGCTGTTGTCAGAAAAATAATCTTGCAGGCCATTATTTAGATCGGTCTGGATAACATTGATCTGTTCTGCCACACAGATCTCCAGATTGGTTTCGCTGATTTCCATACCATAGCCGTTGACCTGGCGCTGGTCGCGCAGATGTTTCAGCAGTGTGCCGTCACCACAACCGAGGTCGAGCACACTGGCGCCGGGCTGTATCCAGTTGGCAATGATAGCGAGATCGGCGCGCAACATCACAAAGCCGCCGCTATGGTTTTCATATAACTACTAAATACTTTCATGTAATGCGGAATCGGTACCAGAAAGGCATCGTGTCCATGATGTGCTTCGATTTCGACATAACTGACCTGTTTTCTCGCGGCCAGCAGCGCTTTGACGATTTCGCGCGAACGTTCGGGCGAGAACCGCCAGTCAGAGGTAAACGAGATTACAAAGAATTTTGCGCTGGCGCGTTCCATAGCGGTGACCAGATTGTCATCGTAGTCGCGCGCCGGATCGAAATAATCCAGGGTCTTGGTCATCAATAAATAAGTGTTCGCGTCAAAACGTTCGACAAAAGATTTGCCCTGGTAGCGCAGATAGCTTTCCACCTGAAAATCCACATCAAAACCAAAACTGAGCTTGCCTTCGCGCAGTTCGCGGCCAAATTTTTCGCGCATGGCATTATCGGATAGATAAGTAATGTGTCCGAGCATGCGCGCCAGCATCAGACCACGACGCGGAACGCTATCGTGATCCAGATAATGACCCTCGTTAAAATCCGGGTCAGCTTGTATCGCCTGCCGCGCGACTTCGTTGAAAGCGATATTCTGTGCCGACAGTTTGGGGGCGGCTGCTATCACCAGTGCATGTTTGATCTGCTCGGGATATTCGATTGACCATTGCAGTACCTGCATACCCCCGAGGCTGCCGCCGATGACTGCGCACCAGCTTTCCAGGCCCAGGCTTTTCATCAGGCGCTGCTGGCTGTTGACCCAGTCGCGCACCGTTATGATCGGGAAATCGGGCCCCCAGTATTTATCGCTACCCGGTTTTCTGGTGTTGGGGCCGGTGCTGCCCTTGCAGCCGCCGAGATTATTCAGACTGACCACAAAAAAATGCCGGGTGTCGATCGCTTTGCCGGGGCCAATCGCAGAATCCCACCAGCCGGGTTTTCTGTCATCCATCGAATAATAACCGGCGGCGTGCTGGTCTCCCGAAAGCGCATGGCAGATCAGCACTGCATTGCTACGCTCAGCATTGAGTTCGCCGTAGGTTTCGTAGGCGATATCGTACTGCTCCAGCGTTTTTCCGCACTCGAGCAACAGCGGTTCGGCGAAATGCTGTGATTGCGGAATAATAATTCCGACAGAATCCGGACTCAGGGTTTCAGGCATGATCGATTGTTTAGCTATTTGTGCGCAGTCTAATCACAGGCTATGGTGATGGCAATGATAACAGTCATTTACTCTGCCTGATCTGTCAGCAGGTTCGGGTTTTTACCTTCGGCAAGCTGTTGTCGCCAGTGTTCCAGTCGGTCTCGGTCATGCGGCCAGAGTCGGGTGCAGTCCTGCAGATACTGGCTGACAGTCTCGCGCTGGTGTTGTGCGAGCAGATCGCTGGCCAGCTGTAGATCAGCACCGCGATCATCGAGTATTTTTGAATACGGCACCTTGCCTGCTGCCAGCAAAAACTGTTTTGCGCTAGCGATATCATTTTTTAACAGTGCGGTGCGACCCAGAATGATATTGGCGTTGTGCACAGCGGAAGAATAATTCCAGTCATCCTGAAATTTTGGTGCGAGTGCGATTAACTCCTGTGCATAGGCTGTGGCCTGGTCGTATTGATTGAGGTCGAACGCGGTTTTGGCGGCCGTATCGAGCAATATGTATCGCTGATAGGTGCCGGCCTGGGCGAGCAGGTCTTTGAGTTTTTGCAGACGCAGGGTCAGCGCCTGCTCGTGCGTGGCGGTGTCGGGCAGTCGGCTGTAGTCTGCTTCGGTGGCGGCAATACAGGTCGCCGAGATCAGCAGCAATAAACAAGTGGCTATTATGCGCGATTGAAAATGAGCACCTGTGCGCCTGTGCATGTCAGTCTCCACAAATCATCTGGTTTTATTATACTCGTGCTGTGCGCTCGAGATAGACTCGGGTAGCCGCCGTGGCTGCTGGATGCGCACGCGCTTGTGGCGACTTTTCTCGCCAGCGAGCAGGCTGATCGCTGACTTGGCCACGCCAAAGTGTTTTGCCAGATACTCGACCAATTGTTGATTGGCCGCGCCGTCGACCGGTGCCGAGGTCAGCCTGAGTTTTATTTCTTCACCGATGACTTCGGCCAGTGCGGTTTTGCTGGCACGCGGCTGAACCCGAATGTTCAGGATCAGATCAGTCTTGTCCCAGTGGTAAAACAAGGCGCTCAGATCATCTGAAACAGATACAGCACAACACTCTTGGCAAACATCAGCGCGATCAGTGCCACCATTGGTGAAAGATCGATACCACTGATCGGCTTGATCAGCTGCTGGAACGGGCGCAATACCGGATAAGTCAGGCTGGACAAAAGTGCCGTAACCGGGTGGTAAGGATCGGGGCTGACCCAGCTCAGAATCGCCTGGACAAAAATAGCGAACATGAAAATATTGATCAGCAGCAGAATCAGCTCCTGCAGTGCGGTGAGTATAAGAATGACCGCATTCAGTGAAAGGCCTGCCAGGCTATAAATCACCACAATTTTAACAATGATTAAGGCCAGCACCAGAAACAGAGTGGCAAGATCGTAGCCACGAAAACCCGGAATAATCTTTCTTGCCGGCATCACTACTGGATTGGTCAGCTTGACGATGAACTGCGAGATCGGGTTATAAAAATCAGCTCGCACCTGCTGCAACAGAAAACGTAGCATCAACAACGAGGTGTAGATATCAACCAGGGTACGGATCAAAAAGAATAGTGGGTTTTCAGCGCTCATGCGGAATCCTTGCCAAGTTCTTTGGCGAGTTTATGTGACTGGGTACAGGCGGCTTCGAGCGCCTGCTGGACGATTTTATGGAAACCGGCATTTTCAAAACTGAGGATGGCCTGTTCGGTGGTGCCGCCTTTTGAAGTGACCCGAGCGCGCAGGGTCGCAGCATCGACATCGCTCTGGCTGGCCATGCGCGCGGCGCCGAGCGCAGTTTGCAGGGTGAGAACGCGCGCGGTGTCAGCGTTCAGCCCCAGGGCCTCGCCCGCAGCCTGCATTGCTTCCATCAGCAAAAAGAAATACGCAGGTCCGCTGCCCGAAACCGCGGTGACCGCGTCGAGCTGGTCTTCATCTTCAATCCAGAGGGCAATCCCGACCGCTTGCAAAATGTGCTCGGCAAGCTGCTTTTGTGTGGACGAGACCCGGGCGTTTGCTACCAGCGCGGTGGCGCCACACTGCACCAGTGCCGGGGTATTGGGCATGCAGCGCACAATAGCGCATTCCCCGCCCAGCCAGCGTTCGATATCCTCGCTGCGCACACCGGCTGCGATCGAAATGAATAAGGGTGTCTGTGTTCCGACATGCTCTGCCAGCTCGCGGCACACGCTTTGCAGCAGCTGCGGTTTGACCGCGAGCACGATCACATCGGCCGCGAGCGCAGCCTGATTGTCAGTACTGGCCTGAACGCCGAACTGCTGTTCGAGCTCACGGCATTTTGTCGGGTCAGGCTCGGTGACCCGTATCTGCGCGGTTTTGTCCGCAGCCAGCAGCCCGCCAACCAGGCTGGTTGTCATATTGCCGCCACCGATGAAAGCTATTTTTGAACTCATTTTCCTGCCCTGAACAAAACTGCAAAAAGTCTATCACAGCATGGCTTTAGCATGACGCTGAATAAAAAAGTCGCGGCAATCAGCCGAATTAGCTGAAGCCAGACACATTTTTGACTATAACTAGTCGAATAACTTAAACCTGCACTTACTCACCATATGTGTGATCTGCGGGCAGCGACACATCGGGGGAATTTAATGGATATTGCGCAACTACTGGCCTTCAGCGTCAAGAACGGGGCCTCTGACTTACACCTTTCTGCAGGCCTGCCACCGATGATTCGTGTCGATGGCGATGTGCGCCGTATCAATGTCGATCCCATGAATCACGAGATGGTCCACGGCATGGTGTACGACATCATGAACGACAAGCAGCGTAAAACCTTTGAAGAATACTGGGAAACTGACTTTTCGTTTGAAATTCCCGGGCTCGCTCGTTTTCGTGTCAATGCTTTTAATCATAACCGTGGTGCGGGTGCGGTGTTTCGTACCATTCCTTCGAAAATTCTGACCCTGGAAGAACTGGGGGCGCCGAAAATTTTTGAAAGTATCGCCAATACGCCACGCGGTATTGTGCTGGTCACCGGGCCGACCGGTTCGGGTAAGTCGACCACGCTCGCAGGCATGGTGAACTATGTCAACGAAAACCATTACGGTCATATTCTGACTATTGAGGATCCGATCGAGTTTGTTCACGAAAGTAAAAAATGTCTGATCAACCAGCGTGAAGTACATCGTGATACGCTGGGTTTTAGTGAAGCGCTGCGTTCCGCACTGCGTGAAGACCCGGATGTGATTCTGGTCGGCGAAATGCGTGACCTTGAAACTATTCGTCTGGCGCTGTCGGCAGCGGAAACCGGGCATCTGGTGTTCGGTACTTTGCATACCAGTTCAGCGGCCAAGACTATCGACCGTGTGGTCGACGTGTTCCCGGCAGCGGAAAAAGAAATGGTGCGTGCGATGATGTCGGAGTCGTTGCGTGCGGTAATCTCGCAGACGCTGATGAAAAAAATTGGCGGTGGCCGTATTGCGGCACACGAAATTATGATCGGCACACCTGCGATTCGAAATCTGATACGTGAAAACAAAATTGCGCAGATGTATTCGGCGATTCAGACAGGCCAGGGAATTGGTATGCAAACGCTTGATCAGAATCTCGCGGATTTGCTTTCTCGTGGTCTGGTGAGCAAGGAAGAAGTTCGTAAGAAAGCTGCCAACAAAGATTCATTCAATTAATTCAGTTGTCAGAATAAAACTTATTCGCTCTGACATATATAAATTCTAGAGGTAGTTAGATGGATCGGGAAAAAGCGATACGTTCGATGCACGATATGCTGCGCCTGATGGTGCAGAAAGATGGATCCGACCTGTTTATTACTGCGGGTGCCGTGCCTTCGATGAAAGTCCATGGTGCCATGATGCCTTTATCCAGCCAGGTGCTGAGTGCGCAGCACACGCAAATTCTGGTGCGCGCTATCATGAATGACAGGCAGTTATCAGAGTTTGAACAAACACAGGAATGTAATTTTGCTATCAGTTTGCCCGGTGTTTCTCGTTTTCGTGTGAATGCATTTATACAGCGCGGTTCGGCAGGCGTAGTGCTGCGTGTGATCCGCTCTGATATTCCTCTGTTTGAAGATTTGAATTTACCGCCGGTGCTCAGAGATATCTCCATGACCAAACGCGGCCTGGTGATTTTTGTTGGTGCTACCGGCTCAGGTAAATCAACCTCGCTGGCAGCGATGGTTGGTTATCGTAATGAGAACAGTAAAGGCCATATTATTACCATCGAAGACCCGATCGAGTTTGTGCACAGCCATAGAAATTGCATCGTGACTCAGCGCGAAGTGGGTGTGGATACCGAGAGTTATGAGATAGCGCTGAAAAACACTCTACGTCAGGCGCCAGATGTTATTCTGATCGGTGAGATTCGTGACCGGGAAGCAATGGATCATGCGATCACTTTTGCCGAGACCGGACATCTATGTCTTTCCACTTTGCACGCAAACAGCACCAATCAGGCGTTGGATCGCATCATAAACTTTTTCCCGGAAGAACGGCGTCCACAGCTGTTGATGGATTTATCATTAAATCTGAAAGCGCTGGTGTCGCAGCGCCTGATCCCGAGTGCGACTGGCGCAGGGCGTGTTGCCGCGGTTGAAATTATGATCAACACGCCTTTGATGTCAGATATGATATTCAAGGGCAATGTGCATGAGATCAAGGAGCTGATCGCCAAGTCAAATGAGGTTGGTATGCAGACCTTTGACCAGGCCTTGTTCAACCTTTATCAGAGTGGTCAGATTACGTATGAAGATGCTCTGCGTAACGCGGATTCGGTCAACGATCTGCGCTTGCGTGTTAAACTTGATGGAGGAAGCTCAGAAAAATCCAATCTTATGGAAGGTCTTGATGAGCTACAAATGCAGGAAGATGAGAATGAAAAAGGAAAGTTAAGGCGCTAATCGGATAGAACATGCCATGAATCTTCAACCCTATTTAAAATTAATGTCGGAGCAGCTAGCTTCCGATATGTATTTCACCACCGGTGCACCCGTGAGTATACGCATTGACGGCAACATGCGTCCCGTAGGCAAGTCCATGCTGTCGCCGGGCATGACCAAGAAGCTGGCGTATGATTTATTAACGCCCGCGCAAATTCAGGATTTTGAAAGCAATCTCGAATTTAATATGGGCATGTCCTACACCGAGCTGGGGCGTTTTCGCGTCAACATGTATTTGCAGCGCGGTGAAGTGTCCATGGTGATTCGTTATATCAAAGCTGATATTCCCTCGCTCGAAGATCTCGCTCTGCCCGATGTTTTTAAAAACATGGTGATGAAGAAAAAGGGGTTGTTGCTGGTCGTGGGCGCTACCGGAACCGGCAAGTCAACATCACTGGCATCCATGCTTGATCATCGTAATGCCAACGAAAGCGGACATATACTCACGATCGAAGACCCGATTGAGTTTATGTTTCATCACAAAAAATCAATTGTGGGGCAGCGTGAGGTTGGGCTTGATACGCTGTCTTTTGATAATGCTTTGCGTGAAGCGATGCGCGAAGCGCCCGATGTCATCATGATCGGTGAGGCGCGTGATCGCGAAACCATGGAATCAGCATTACGTTACGCTGATACGGGTCATCTATGTTTAACCACCTTGCATGCGACTAATTCATATCAAACGCTGGATCGAATTCTTAACTTCTTCCCCACGGAAGCACATAATCAGATTTTGATGGATCTGTCGCTGAATCTAAATGGGATTCTTGCGCAACGCCTGGTGACAGGGCGTGATGGTAAACGTGTCGTGGCAGTCGAGGCGATGATCAATACGCCGTATATCAGCCAGCTGATACGCGAAGGCAAGTTTAATGAAATCAAAGACGTGATGCATAAAGCTGGCGAAGCGGGTATGCAGACATTTGATCAGTCGCTATATGACCTGTTCAGGTCGGGAAAGATTGATCTGAAAACCGCACTGGCGAATGCGGATTCCAGTAGTGACCTGGAATGGAAAATTAATTTTGGCGGCGGCGTCAAGGACCTGAAGTCGGGTGGTAGTATGGATTCGCTGGAATTTCCCAGTAGCAGCACAGATTTGAAATAACCCTCCCTCTCAATCTGAAATCCGGGAATCCACCAGAGCCTGATAGTTAAAAAATACAGTCCGCTAATGAACGCAAATAAACGCGAATGTTTTGTTTGCGCACGGTGGGCGAAACGCGCCTGTACTGTATTCCGTTTTTATTAGCGTGCATTTGCGTTTATTAGCGGACTAATGTCACTTGTGTTTTTTTGGAAAGAGAATCCGTGATCGGATTACTGGCTGGCGCTGTATGTCAGTGCGCCGTTTATGATGGTGTGCTTGACCCGGTTGCGGAAGTTCCAGCCAATAAAGGGTGAATTTTTACCGCGGCTGTGCATACCGCTTTCATCAAGTTGCCAGTCAACATCGCTCTGATATAAACAGAGATCTGCGATTGCGCCAACCTCCAGTGCGCCGGCCTTGATATTAAGTGTATTCGCGGGCGTGCTGGTGAGAGCGCGTATTGCCGTGTGTAATTCAAGCGCGCCTTCGTCAACCAGTGCCAGCACCAAAGGCAACAGGGTATCCAGTGCGCTGATACCGGGCGATGAACCAGGGAAGGGTTGTTGTTTGGCGTCAGTGTCGTGTGGTTGATGATCTGAACAAATAATGTCGATGCTGCCATCGGCAACACCCCGGCGCAGCGCTTCCATGTCGCGCTGGCTACGTAGTGGCGGCAGCACGTGAAACTGACTGTTAAAGCTGCTGATGTCGTTTTCGCTGAGATGTAGCTGATGGGCGCTGACATCGGCTGTGATTTTCATGCCATCCTGTTTGGCGCGGCGTATCAGCTCAACCGATTCGGCGCTGGAGAGACGACCAAAATGCGCGCGCGCACCGGTTTCTTCGATCAGCTTGAGTGAACGCGATATGGCGATGGTTTCTGCTGAGACTGGAATGCCCTGCAGACCGAGTCGGGTCGCCACCGGGCCGTCGTGTGCACAACCCTGCATGCTCAGCCAGTGATCATCGGGTTCAATAAAAACCGTGAGGTCGCAATTAGCCGCATAGGAATACGCGCGGCGTAATACCTGGGTATTGATCACCGGTTCGCGTGCATTGCTGACACCGCTGCAGCCAGCGTTTAGCAGTGCCCACATTTCGCTGAGGTGTTCACCTTCTAAACCCTGGCTGAGTGCGCCCAGCACCAGCACTTTCGATTTTGCTGCGATACTGGCCTTGTGATGGATCAGCTCGATCACAGAGGGTGCGTCAATCACCGGGTCGGTGTCGGGTGGACAGCACAACGTGGTAATGCCAGAAGCGCTTGCGGCCAGACATTCGCTGGCAATGTCTGCTTTGTGCACCGCGCCGGGTTCACGCAAGCGCGCGCATATATCGACAATGCCAGGCATTAAATTCAGACCGCTGGCGTCGAGCGTCTGGTCGGTAGTAAAACCGTCGGGGGCTTTTTGCAGCGCCACGATCCTGTCTTTGGCGATGAATACATCACCCACTTCTGCTGTGTTGTTGCCAGGGTTAATCAGACGCGCATTTTTTATCTGCAGGCGTTTCATTCTGCTGCCTCGGCCGCGTCTTCAGTTTCGCGTCCTAATACCATCGACATCACTGCCATGCGCACAGCGATGCCATAAGTGACCTGTTTTAGAATAACTGACTGAGGGCCGTCGGCAACGGCGGATTCAATTTCGACACCGCGGTTGATGGGGCCGGGGTGCATGACAATGGCGTCGGGTTTGGCGAGCGCGAGTTTTTCGCGGGTCAGTCCGTACATTGCGTAAAATTCCTGTTCGCTGGGCAGCAGTGCACCGAGCATGCGTTCTTTTTGTAAGCGCAGCATGATGACAACATCAGCATCTTTAATACCGGTGGCCATGTCGTTGTATACCGTCACACCCATGTCTTCGATGCCGGTGGGAATTAAAGTTTTAGGTCCGATAACACGAACCTCGCCAGTGTTGAGCGTGTTCAGTGCGTGGATCTGAGAGCGCGCTACACGCGAGTGCAACAGATCACCGACGATCGCCACTCGTAGCTTGCCAAAATCATGGCCTTTGCTGCGACGTATGGTGAACATGTCGAGCATTGCCTGTGTAGGGTGCGCATGACGGCCATCACCAGCATTGATTACACTGATTTTGGGCGACACATTGTTGGCGATGTGATGCGCAGCGCCTGAGTCATTGTGGCGCACAATAAACATGTCGCACTGCATCGCCTGAATATTACGCAAGGTGTCGAGCAGGGTTTCGCCCTTGCTGGTTGCCGAGGTGCTGATGTTGATGTTGAGAATATCGGCAGACAGTCGTTTGGCTGCGAGTTCAAAGGTGGTGCGGGTTCGGGTGCTGGCTTCGAAAAAAAGATTGACGATGGTTTTGCCGCGCAGCAGCGGGACTTTTTTCACGCTTTGTTCGTTGATGTTGGCAAAGCTTTCTGCAGTGTCGAGAATATTATTGAGAATCTCGCTGCCGAGGCCTTCGATGGTAAGGAAATGTTTCAGCTGGCCACGAGAATCGAGCTGGATGTTCCAGTCATCCTGCGCCAGTAATGAAGCTTTGCTGGCCTTGTTCACCATGGCTGCTGTGTCATTGTGGTTATCATGCTAACACCAGTTGCAAGGGTGCGGGCCCGCTGAGTTTAATGTGCTGTTGACTCGACAGCTGGATGCTTTGTCCGACCACATCGGCCTGTATCGGCAGCTCGCGACCATTACGCTCGATCAGGCTGACCAGGATAATGCTCGCAGGTCGGCCATAGTCAAAAATTTCATTCATCGCCGCGCGGATGGTGCGACCCGTGTGCAGCACGTCGTCGACCAGAATGATGTCACGGTCTTCAACCTGGGGCGGAAGTTTGGAAGGTCTGACTTTGGGATTGACCCCGATGCGGGAAAAATCATCGCGGTAAAAACTGATATCGAGCGTTGCCAGGGGTTCGGCAATATTGAGTGATTTATGCAGTTGCTCGGCAACCCAGACGCCGCCGGTATGAATTCCTACCATCAACGGCTGATCGATAGCTCGCTCGGTGAGCAGATGCTTGAGTGTTTCTGCCATTTGCGCCAGAAGCGTGTCTGGTGTGGCAATATCATCCATAGGTTGCTTCAGTGTTGGTCTAGCCAGCTTTGTACGATCAAGGCGGCTGCCATTCTATCAATCTCCTGCTTGTTGTGCTGACCTATTTTTTTCTGCTCCTTGAGCAGGGACTCGGCTTCGTAGGAACTCAGGGTTTCGTTGATCTCGATCACCGGTTGCGTGAAGCGTTGTTTGAGTTCGTTGCAAAAAGCGCGCACCTTGAGTGTCATCGGGCTTTCTGTACCGTCAGTATGATAGGGCATGCCGACCAGCAGCGCGTCGGGGCGCCAGCGTTCGATCTGTTGCTGCAGTCCTGGCCAGTCGGGCTGGCCATTGACCCGTGTCAGCGTAGTCACCGGGGTGGCGCTGTGGGTGATGGTCTGTCCAGTGGCGATGCCGATGCGTTGTTCGCCGTAGTCGATACCCAGGACCGAGCGTATCGCTTCAGGCGTGGCCGGCATCGTGGCTCAATAATTGTAAATCCACGCCGATAATATCGGCAGCAGCCTGCCAGCGGTCTTCCGGGGGTATTTCAAAAATAATCTGTTCATTCGCCGGACAGCTCAGCCAGCTATTGGCCGCGAGTTCCTGTTCCAGCTGGCCGGGTGCCCAGCCGGCATAACCGAGGGCGATAATAGAATCTTTGGGACCCTGGTCGTTGGCGATAGCTTCGATGATGTCGCGCGAACTGGTCAGGGCTATATGTGGATTGATCTGCAGAGTCGAACTCCAGCTGCCGAGCGGGCGGTGCAAAACAAAACCACGACTTTCCTGTACCGGGCCACCGTGGAATATATTGCGTTTGTGTTTTGCAGAGTCGCTTGTCTGGATTTGCATTTGCTCCATGATGTCTTCCAGGGTGACGTCGATTTCACGATTGATCACAATGCCAAAACTGCCATTTTCATCGTGTTCACAAATATAAGTGACCGTGTGATCAAAGTTAGGGTCGAGCAGATCCGGCATTGCGATAATGAAATGGTCGGTGAGTCTGGTCGCTTCCATCACTGGCTCCGCATCTGGTTACTGGCGAGAAATTCCCAGCTTCGGGTTATATGTATGACATCGGCTTCCTGTTTGAGTTTTTCTGAAAACGGCGGAAATGGAGCGGCCAGCTTTACGATACGTTTGGCGGCATCATCCAGCACCTGATGACCGGAAGATTTGCGCAGTTCAGTTTTGAGTAATTTGCCGCTGGAGTCGATAGTGACATCGAGGATCAGGGTGCCGCTGAGATGGTTGCGCTTCGCCTGATCAGGATAGTTCAGGTTGCCAATGCGTTCGACCCGGTTGATCCAGTTGCGCATATAGCGTGCGGGCAAAAATTCTTTGGTGCTGGAGTTCATAAACTTAACTTTGGGGCGCTGGGCCTGCTTTTCAATCATCGTGTCGATTTCTTTGGCAAGACGGGCGGTTTCCATTTGCTGCTGGTTGCGTTGTTGCGCCGGGGTTAGTTTGTCCTGGTCGCTTATTTTATCGGCACTTTTGACCTGAAAATCCGATTTCGCCTGGTGCAGCACGGCCACATTAGCGAGCTGGTCGATACTGGCCACCTGTTCGGTGCTGGTTTGCAGCGCCATGCCAGGGTCAGGTGCCAGCGTGGGCGCGGTGAATATATCGCTGGGGCGCACTTTTTCTGCACTGTCACCGCCACCTTGCTGAGTGACCTGTGCCAGATATTTGGCGTCTTTATTTTCTTTGCTGGGATTTTGTGTTTGCACAATAATCACATCCAGCGTTGGTGATTGTGGGTTTTGTGCGGCGGGCGCAATGCTGAAAGTGATACCCAGAATAACAATACCGTGGAAAATCGCGGCCAGAACAAAGGTCAGACCGAGTCGGTCGTGATCTGTAATCTTTGGCGCTGGTGGTGGCTGGTTCTTCATTTGTGGTGCCGCGTCAGGTACACATTATTAATATTATAGTTAGCTATATGCCTGTTTGCTCTGGTCATACGTTAAATCAAATGCGCCAGATCGACCGTTGTTGTGATTATAGTGGCTGACTCAGGCTTATGTTGGCTGACTGATCTGCAGTGAAATGCACACGTTTGGCCATCGCCGGATTGAGCTGAATATGGCCGTTTTCATCCACGACCATTGCATATTTGATGCCCATGGCTTTGGCGGTGGCATACCAGTGTTTGGGGCCGGCGACCATCAGAGCGGTTGCGGACGCATCGGCCAGGCTGGCGTTGTTATCGATCACGGTGACCGAGCTCAGGCCAACGCTTGGGTAGCCGGTGCGCGGATCCAGAATATGGTGCATGCGCTTGCCCTTATACATATAAAAGCGTTCGTAATCACCCGAGGTGAAGACGCCTTCTTCCGGGCGCGCATCGACCCAGCCAAGTGTCGCCGGGTGGCGTGGATCACGGATACCGACGCGCCAGTCGCGCTTGCCGTGTTTGCCAATCACCTTGAGATCGCCGCCGGCATTGATGACTGCATCGTGTATCCCCATTGCGCGCAATCTGGTGAGCGCGATTTCAATGGCATAGCCTTTGGCGTAGGCGCCCAGAGTGAGCTGAACTGCCGGATTGGTACTGCTGATGGTATTGCCATGGATCACCAGGTCGGCCATGACGGGTTTTGCATTGACCACTTTGGCAATGGCCGCTGGGCTAGGTGGTTTGATGTCAGCTTCATCGGCACGGTGGAACTGCCAGAGATTGACCAGATTACCGATTGCGGGATTGAATAGATTATTGCTGATCGCTGATAGATGCGCTCCGGCCTGAATCAGGTCGCGCAGTTCCGGGTCAACCTTAAAGCTTTTCCCGGCTGCCAGTTTTAGATTGAGTTGGGCCAGTTCGCCATTGGTCCATGGACTCCAGTTCTGATGCCAGCGGGTAAAGTCGCTGTCCAGAAGCTTAAATGCCTTGTCGGCGTGCCCCGCATCGACATCGTACAGAGTGATATTGATGATGGTGCCGAATAATAATAGATTGCGCTGCTGTTCAAGTGTATTGCTGTCATTGTTTTGCGAGCAGGCGAGCAATGAACAGATCAGTGCCAGAGCGAGGATCAGCCGTATGGTGTGCATCATCGGCGCATTACATCACATTTGGCGGCGATAACATCCATTAATTGAGAGGCTATATCGAGCTGATAAATCTGGTCGAGTTCTCGAATGCAGGTGGGGCTGGTGATATTAATTTCAGTCAGGTAATCCCCAATCACGTCGATTCCGGCGAATACAATACCCATTTCTTTGAGCGTGGGTCCCACTTGCTGGCAAATCCAGTGGTCGCGTTCGCTCAGTTCTTTACCGACCGCCTGGCCGCCAGCGGCAAGATTGCCTCGACTTTCGCCTTTGGCCGGGACCCGAGCCAGCGCATAGGGCACGGGTTCGCCGTCGATTAGCAAAATTCGTTTATCGCCAGCGCTGATCTCGGGGATAAAGCGCTGTGCCATGACCGTTTTATTGCCGTTCTCGCTGATAGTTTCGAGGATGACCGAGAGATTGGGGTCGTTGGGCGTCACTCTGAAAATCGACATGCCGCCCATACCGTCCAGCGGTTTGAGAATGACATCACCTTGCTGCTGGATGAATGCTCTCAGTCTTTTCGCCTGGCGTGAAACCAGCATGGGCGCGCAGCACTGTGGAAACTGCGCGATAAACATTTTTTCATTGGCATCACGCAGGCTGTGTGGGCGGTTTACCACCAGGCAGCCTGCACGTTCAGCGATGTCCAGCAGGTAGGTGGTGCTGATGTATTCCATATCGAAGGGCGGATCCTTACGCATCAGTACCACATCCAGAGAAGCCAGTTCCAGGGTTTCGGCGGCGTCCAGTTCGAACCAGTGCTCGGTATTGTCCTCGACCCGGATGCGGCAGGCGCTGGTTTTGATGCGGGTATCTTCTGCGAACAGGTCCTGAGCCAGGATGTAATACAGCTCCCAGCCACGTTTTTGTGCTGCCAGCAGCATGGCAAAGCTACTGTCCTTGTAGACTTTGATGTCTTCAATGGGGTCCATAATGACCCCAAGGCGTAGCTTTTTAGCAGTGTTCATACTGTTTCCTGATAGTTCGTTGCCAGGGCCATTAAGATACTGAATGTACTTAAATTTGCACCGGCTAGCAATTATTTGGCCAATCTGGTCGGCGGATATTCTTAATCATTGCGAATAGTTGAAACATGGTCTACATTCATTTTATCAGCTGCATTGGGGCTAATTTTCAAATGAACGAGACGGCTATGGCAGAAGACACTGCTGGCTTGCGTGACCTGCGCGTTATGGTTATCGATGATAGCAAAACGATACGACGTACAGCAGAAAACCTTTTAAAAAAAGAGGGCTGCGAAGTTGTGACTGCGGTGGATGGCTTTGAGGCGCTTTCTAAAATCGCCGAGACCAAGCCCGATATTATCTTTGTCGATATTATGATGCCTCGACTCGATGGTTATCAGACCTGCGCATTGATAAAAAATAATAGCGTGTTCAGAGAAACGCCGGTGATTATGTTGTCGAGCAAAGACAGTATTTTTGACAGGGCGCGAGGCCGGATTGTGGGTTCCACGCAATATTTGACCAAACCGTTTACCAAGGAAGATTTACTTGGCGCGATTAAAGAACATGCCAGGATTAAATGATAAATAAAGCTGAAAACCTGGTGAACAATAATTACTAATGGTGTTATGACAATGGCGAAAATACTTGTAGTCGATGATTCTCCAACAGAAGTCCATGTATTGCAGACCATGCTTGAAAAAAATGGGCATGAGGTAATCGTGGCGAGTTCTGGTGAAGACGGAGTTATCACAGCAAAAGAAACGCAACCAGACCTGGTGCTGATGGATGTGGTGATGCCTGGTATGAATGGTTTCCAGGCAACACGTCAACTAACCAAGCAGAAAGAGACCGCTTCCATCCCGGTTATCATTGTCACGACCAAGGATCAGGAAACTGACAAAGTATGGGCGATGCGTCAGGGTGCAAAAGACTACATTGTGAAGCCTGTTCAGGAGAAAGCCTTAATTGAACGCGTAAACAGTGCTTTGGCAGGTTAGTTGGTAATCAAAATGTCCAGCACAGAAGAAACTGTTGACCCATTTGAATTGCTGCAAGATATCGAGCGGCGATGCGAGACCCATGCTGCTGGATTGCCCAAACTCGACAAAATCGAAGATGAATGGATAGGTGTCGGTTTTCGTATTGGCAAAGATAAATTAATTGCAGAGATGGACGAAGTGAAGGAGATACTCGATCTACCAAAATACACTCATGTGCCCGGCGTGAAGTCATGGGTTGTGGGTGTTGCAAATGTACGAGGAAATTTATTGCCTATAATGGATTTAAGGGGATTTATGCTGGGCGAAGATATCAAGCAACGTAGAAAAGGTAGAGTGCTTGTGATCAATTATAAAGGTTTTAATACTGGCCTGGTTGTAGAAGAAGTGTACGGAATGAGGCATTTTATGGCAAAGGACGAAAGTCGCGATCTGCCAGCTACGCATGAGAAAATTACGCCTTTTGTTGAAAAAGTATATATGCAGAACAGCGAGCGTTGGCCCGTGTTCAGTTTCAAGAAAATGGCACAGGATGAGCGCTTCGCGCAGGCATCGTTGTAAAAGAATAATAAAGCCAGTAGCGCTGGCTATACAAGAAGCGGAGAAATCAGGTTATGAGCGCAGACAAAAAATCGGCAGCAATCAGTAAGCCATTATTGATACTTGGTATACTGCTAGCTGCTGCCATTATTGCGATGTTGGCAAGCTTGTATTACGTGGGCACTAAACGTGCTGATTTGCAGAGACATAGTGAGCTGGTAGCTGAGCAGCTATTGCTGTCACAGCAAATGGCGACATTTTCATTGGGCGCATCATCTGCCAAAGAATCTGACTTCACAAACCTGACTTCGTCACGGTCGCGGTTCGATGAAATTCTCAAGACATTCCGTAAAGGTGATCCTGCCACCAAAACCACTGCGCTGAATGCCAAATTATCACCAGCACTTGGTGCTGTTGAAGACAGCTGGGGCCAATATCGAAAAGATGTTGAAATTATCCTGAAAGGTAAGCAGCCTATTTCTGAAGTGGGCGAACTCTACAAAGTGATTGATAGTTTTATTCCGCAAATGCTGACCTACTCGGATGAAGTGGTGGGCGTGCTGATGGAAAAGAAAGCTTCAGACCGCCAGATCTATCTCGCCAGTCGACAGATGATGTTGTCGCAGCGTATTAAAAACAATCTTAATCAGGTGCTGGCAGGCGGTGATACTGCTGCCGCGGCGGCTGACCGTTTTGGTCGAGATGCGGCCTTATTTGGCCGTGTACTAGATGGTTTGTTAAAAGGGTCGACCAGCCTTCGTATTAAAAAGGTCACAGATAAAGAAGCTGTTGCCAAGCTGCGAGAAGTGGCGATGCTGATCAGTGCGGTGAGTGACAATATCGCAGGCGTGCTGCAGTTATCACCAGAGTTGTTTGAGGTAAAAGACGCGGCCGGACGCATACCCAAAGACAGTGAAAAATTGCTCGGTGTACTCAAGACCTTGCAGAGTGGTATTAACAATCAGGGCGCGCTGCTGGATAAGATTCAGTATGGCGGTATTATCTCAGGTGGTGTCGCTGTTTTGCTCATCCTGATTCTGGGTAATCTGCTGATTCGTGATGCAAGAAAACGCGAGGAGATGGCGCTGGATAATAACCGTAGAAACCAGCGCGCTATTTTACGGCTGCTCGACGAAATGGCCAATCTGGCGGATGGTGACCTGACCGTGCACGCAACGGTGACCGAAGAAATTACCGGTGCGATTGCGGATTCGGTGAATTTCACCATTGATGCGTTGCGTACCCTGGTAACCACGATTAACTCCACCGCGGCCGAGGTGTCATCCTCTGCTGATAAGACGAGGCAGACCGCGAACTCACTGGCGCAGGCGTCTAGCAAGCAGGCACGAGAAATCGCTTCTGCGAGTGCGGCGGTAACAGATATGGCTGAATCAATGGAATCGGTAACGCGCAATGCAGCTGAGTCCGCCGATGTGGCGCTGAAATCTGTGGAGATCGCGCAGAAAGGTGCCGACGTGGTACGTAAAACCATCGGTAGTATGGAAAACATTCGTGAGCAGATTCAGGAAACGTCAAAACGTATCAAACGTCTTGGTGAATCGTCGCAGGAAATTGGTGATATCGTGGGCCTGATTACAGAAATTGCGGATCAAACCAATATTCTGGCGTTGAACGCCGCAATTCAGGCATCGACCGCAGGTGATGCGGGTCGTGGTTTTGCGGTGGTTGCCGACGAAGTGCAACGACTTGCTGAGCGTGCAAGTAATGCAACCAAACAGATCGAAGGCCTGGTGAATACCATTCAGGCGGATACCAACGAAGCAGTTAAATCGATGGAAATGAGCACCTCGGGTGTGGTCTCGGGTGCGGCGATGGCGGAAGACGCGGGTGAGGCCTTGAAAGAAATCGAGGATGTATCAACCGAGTTATCAAAACTGATTCAGGGAATTTCGGATTCTGCACGCAAACAATCTGAAGTTGCTAACCATGTGTCACAGTCGATGAACGTAATTCAGGAAATCACGGTACAGACATCTGAAGGTACCGAGGAAACGTCTACATCGCTTAATGCACTTAACGAATTGTCAAGCGAACTAAGTCAATCAGTATCTGGCTTTAAACTACCGTCAGATATTGGCAGTGGTGTTGAAACCGTTATTCTGAATAGTCAGGCATAGTAGAAGTTCGTAAGTGCTAACAGACAGGTAGCATAAATGAAACCGCAAAGCACTGCAGATTACAACTCACTGAGCTGGGTTAAGAAGCAGCTAGACGATGTGCTGGCCGAGGCGCAACGCGCCCTGTCTGACTATATCGAAAATAGTGACGAAAGCTCCTATTTGCAAAAATGTATCGACAACCTGCGGCTGGTGTCAGGCACCCTGCAGATTGTCGAAGTCTATGGCGCCGCTATGCTCGCTGAGGAAATGGAGCAGACCGCACTCGCACAGCTTGAGGGTAAAGTAGACAAGCCTGAAGACGTGTATGATGTATTGATGCGCGCGATGCTGCAGCTGCCGGATTATCTTGAAGGACTGCAGTCTGGTAATAAAGATACGCCTATTGCATTACTCCCCTTAATGAATGACTTGCGTGCGGCGCGCAAAGAAAGTCTCCTCTCCGAAAATGTTTTATTTCTCCCCGACGTAGAGTCGGTCATTATTGAAAGTGACGATGCGACCGAAGTTGATGTCGCACAGGGAAAATTACAGCAGGAAGCGCGTCGTTTAAGAACGCATTATCAACTGGGTCTGCTGGATTATCTTAAAAATAATAAAGAGCGCGCGGGTCTGCAGCGCATGACGGCTGTTATTGCTGCCCTGGAAAAAGTATCGGCAGATGTTTCAGTCAGGCAGTTCTGGATGGTGATATCAGGCTTGCTGGAAGCGCTTAGCCAGCAGGGAATTGATAGCAATATCAGTGTCAAGGTATTGCTGGGTAGTATTGATCGGGAAATAAAATTACTGATTGATAGCGGCGAGGATAATTTTTCGAAGAACTACTCACGTGAATTGCTGAAAAATTTACTCTATTACATCGCACGTAGTACTTCAAAAGGTGTTCGTGTTAATCGTATTTCCACTGCCTATCGTCTTGCGGAGCTGTTGCCGTCAGATTCAGGTGGTGCTGAATTCGATGCCAGCATGGGTGGGCTAAACACAGAACTCTTTAATACTGTTTCACAGGGAATTAATGAAGATCTTTCGCATGTTAAGGATACGCTGGAAGTATATGCTCATAGCGGCGATCGTAATGCGGAGCAGTTGCAACCACTTATTGAGCAATTATCAAAAATTGCCGATACCTACGGAATGCTAGGTGTTGGCTCTGCGCGACAGCGCGTACTGGATCAGCGCGCAGTGATAGAGAAAATCGTCAGTGGTGAGGTTGATACTGGCGAAGAACTTGTCATGAACATCGCCGGTGAGTTGCTGGTTGCTGAGTCTGAACTTAACAACTTTATTGCGCGTCGTTCGGGATCGGTTGTGGCCGGTATGAGCGATGTTGATAGCCCGGTGGCGACGGCTGAATTTCGACAGGTGCTTTCAGCAGTTATTAATGAAGGCCTGAAAAATTTCACCGAAGCTAAAGAAGCTATCTTGTCTTATGTAAGTGGTGTTGGGCAAAAAGGTCAGTTAGAAACTATCGTACAGAAGCTCGAAGAAGTGCGCGGCATAACATTAATGATGCCCATGGAGCAGACCGAGTCACAAATCAACAAGTTGATAACCTATGTAAATGTGGCGCTGATACAAAATCATCACGTACCGGGCGCTGATGAGCAGGATATTGTTGCTGATGTAGTGACTGCCATTGAATATTACCTGGAGGCGGTTGCTGAAGGCCGACCTGGCGTTGAAGTCAGTGTTCGCGCGGGTGACGTTGCGGCAGACAAGTTGATTGTTGTTGCAAATAGTTACCCTGCAACAAGTTCTGATACCACTGCTCTGCTGGAGAATGATGAATCTGAGATAGCTCCGCCTGAAGTTGAAAAACAGCCTGAGGCGTCGGCGCCAAAACAGGTGAAAGCTCCAGAGGCAAGCGCTGAACATGGTGAATACGCCATTATTGGTGATGATGCAGATGAGGAAATCGTAGAGATTTTCATTGAGGAAGCGCTTGAAGTGCTCGAGAATCTGAATACTTACCTCCCAGCATGGAAGAAAAATAACGAGGATGCGGAAGCGCTAACAGTGGTGCGCAGATCGTTCCATACTCTGAAAGGTAGTGGCCGCCTGATAGGCGCAAATCTTATTGGAGAGTTCTCGTGGAAAGTTGAGAATATGCTGAATCGCGTTATTAATAATCAGATTCAGCCTGATGATTATATGTTCCAGAAAATGGATGAGGCACTAACGGTGCTTCCCCAGTTGATCGAACAAATTAAAGGTAATCGAGAACCTGTGGACAATGTGCAGGAACTTATGGATGCGTTTGATGCGTTGAGCGAAGGCAGAGATACAGCAGAGCCACCTGCGCAGAGCGCATCTCAGGATGAAGAAGTCGATGTAGAGAATGAAGAAATTGAATTAAGCTTACCGGAAGATGAATCATCTGAGCTTGAAGATGCTTCCGATGATGAAGCGACTGCGGGTGATGTGTATACGCTTGCCGATGAAGATGACTCAGAAGGTGAGACGATTGAACTGGTTTCAGGCGATTCTGATCTTCCAGAGGAAGATATCGAAGAGGAAGCGCTCGAACTGGCATTTGAAAAGTCACCTGAAGACGAAGACCTGGAGATCACTCTTGGAGAAACGGGGGGTGATGAGTCAGATACGATTGAGCTACTAGATGCTGGTGATATCGAAGATGATATCAACGAGCAAGAGTTCGAAATCGACGAAAGCGATTTACAGGCAACAGATAAGCAGGATGCGCCGCGCGTACATATGGATCCAATGCTGTTTAAGATTTATTACGATGAGAGCCAGAATCATATCGCGCAGATTGAGGCTATGCTGAAAGCGCATCATTCAGGCACGCATAAGCTTGAAGCTAATAAAGACATGATACGAGCACTTCATACTCTCTATGGAAGCGCCAGGACTGCAGAAGTGGAGTCCATCGCGGAAATTTGTGGTGTGACAGAAAAATACCTAAGAGCGAAACAGGAGGCTACTGATATCAGTCTTCAGCCTGAAGCGGTTGACCTGATTACTGAAGTTAAAGATGCGGTTAAACTCAAACTTGAAGTATTAAAAAAGGGTGAGATTCCCGTAAGCAGCAAAGATCTGCATAGTCGAGTAACAGCACTGGTGCAGAAAGAGCTGCAGAGTCAGTTGCAGGAGTCGTCTCTTAATGATGACTTTGATAATGAAGAGACATTTGAGATTGATGCCGAGGCTCTGGGGATTACCGAGGAAGAAGAACCGGTAGCAGCGCCAGAAACAGCAGGAAATAAAGAAACACCAGCGGCCCAGCCAAAACAAAACAAACGTTTTGTTGAATATCAGAACATAGACGATGAACTGATCGATATTTTTCTGGAAGAGGCCGACGAAATTCTGGAAAGCTGTGAAGCTGGCGTAATGGCTGTCATTGAGAATCATAATGATACAGAACAGGTGCATAGCCTGCAGCGTCATATGCATACACTCAAGGGTGGTGCGCGCATGGCTGAGTTAACGCCGGTTGGTGATTTGACGCACAATCTTGAAACATTATTGATAATGCTTACGGATGGCAAGATTGAGCCAGAAAAAATAGTATTTGACACCTTGCATGAATCTCTGGACGTACTTACATCCATGCTGGCGGATGTAAGGAAAAGGCAGCCGATTGAAATAGCAGATGATTTGAATTCGCAAATCGAATCAATCATGCGAGGAGAGGCTCCAGACAAGCGCGCGGTTGAACGTTTTGATGTGGAGCTGAATGAGCTTACGGAGGAAGCCGACACCTCAGGTGAAATCGCCCTCAGTGAAACAGAAAGCGAATTCAGTGAAACAGAAGAAAGGAAAGCTGGCTGGGGGGAACGTGCAACAGATGTTAATGCGCGCGATACCCAGGAACTGGTACGTGTTCGTGCTGATCTGTTAAATGATCTGGTGAATTATGCGGGTGAGGTCAATATTTACCACGCGCGTATGGGTCAGCAGATGAGCGATGTCAGTTTTAACCTTGCCGAGCTTGAGCAGACAGTTGTACGCCTTAAAGAGCAGCTGCGTAACCTGGAAATTGAAACCGAAATACAGATTCGCTCCAATTACAGAAAAGAGGCCGACCAGTACGGCTCGGATTTTGATCCGCTTGAAATGGATAGATATTCAACCCTGCAGGCCCTGTCACGAAGCCTGAGTGAAACAGCAGGCGACGTGGAAAGTATTAATGGCATCATCGGCGATATCGTACGTGATTCAGAAACCCTGTTGTTGCAGGAATCGCGCGTAAGCACAGAATTACAGGAAGGTTTGATGCGTACGCGTATGGTGCGTTTCGGAGGCCTGGCTACTCGCCTACGTCGTATTGTTCGCCAGACAGCAAAAGAACTGGGTAAAGAAGTAGAGCTTGAGATAAAAGGCGATACCAGTGAGGTTGATCGCACGGTGCTGGATCGTATTGTTGCACCTCTTGAGCATATGCTACGCAACGGCGTTGCGCATGGTATCGAAAAGCCCGAAGAGCGAGCTAAACTCGGAAAACCCGAAACAGGTACCATCAGTATTAGTGTTTATCGCCATGCTACAGACGTCATTATTCATGTGCAGGATGATGGTAGCGGAATGGATGCGAAAGCCATTCGTACAAAAGCGATTGAGCGCGGACTGATGAATGCAGACAGTAATTTATCTGATCGCGATGTGTTGCAGTTTATTCTTAAAGCAGGGTTTAGTACCGCAACTGAAGTCACCCAGGTCGCGGGGCGCGGCGTTGGTATGGATGTGGTCGATAGCGAAATTAAACAGCTGGGTGGTTTGCTCGAAATTGAAACCGTGCCAGGGAAAGGGACGTTGTTTAAGATTCGTTTGCCTTTGACTTTGGCTATCAACCAGGCCTTGCTGGTAAATGCGGCGGACGATGTTTACGCGGTACCACTGACAAGTATCGAGGGCGTGGTGCGTGTTACTGGTGCTGAATTACAATCCTTTTACGATAGTAATCAGAAGCACTATCATTTTAACTCTGTTGAATATGAGCTGTTACATCTGGGCAAGTTACTAACAGGTGTACAGGGTGATTATACAGATCAGCACCGGTTGTTCCCTGTATTGCTGGCTAAAGTGGGTGAGCATCATTACGCGCTACATGTGGATGACCTTGTTGGTCGTCGTGAAATCGTGGTTAAGCCAGTCGGCCTGCAGATTGGTCTGGTCCGAGGAATTGCGGGTGCCACAATTCTTGCAGATGGCCGTGTGGTGCTGATTCTGGAAATGTCGGCACTGGTGGTTGGTGAAAATCTATTTACGCAGATAGTCGAGGAAGAAGAAGTCATTATGCCTGCCAAGCTGGCAGAGACTACTGTTATGGTGGTAGATGATTCGATTACCATACGCAAAGTTACAGAGCGTATTCTGGTAAGAAATGGCATCAAGGTGCTGCTTGCAAAAGACGGTGTAGATGCGACGAATATTCTACAGGACCACAAACCTGATCTGATGCTGCTTGATATAGAAATGCCACGCATGGATGGATTTGAACTGGCGACTTATATACGAAATGATGAGCGACTCAAAGATTTGCCAATTATTATGATTACATCACGTACTGGCGCCAAGCATAAGCAGAAAGCCATGGATATTGGTGTTAATCAATATTTGGGTAAGCCCTATCAGGAAGAAGAATTGATGCAGAATATTAATAGCCTGCTGGCTGAAATTGGATAGGACTGTGAGCGCTAAAAAAATAAAATGTGTTTTACTCACCTTGCGCACCGAAAATGTGGTGGTGCCTAACGCAGCGCTAGCTGAAATTGTTTCTTTGCGTGATGTGAATAAAGTAGATAATGCGCCGCAATGGCTGCTAGGAAAAATGCACTGGCGTGGTGTTGATATTCCTCTGGTGTCATTTGAGGCGGCGGCAGAAGGTTCGAGCACGGCCATGAATGCAAATCAGGCTGCGGTGATACATTTGATTAGCGCTGATGGGAAATCCGTGTACCCTTATGTCGGCTTATCCATTTCGGGTGTGCCACATATTAGCGAGTTCTCAAAGGAACAGATTACGGTTGATGCTCAGGAACGAAAGGCGCACCCGATGGTTGCGCAGAGAATACGAATTAATGGTGCGGCAGCGAGTATCCTGAATATTGACTCAATCGCTTCGATGCTTAAAAAGGCTGCTGTTTAATCCGGCCGAATTTATAATTTTCGCGTTTTAGCCCAGGTCGCCCCATAATGCCTGCAAAGCTGCAATGCAGGCTATGCTTGCAGTTTCGGTGCGCAGAATTCTTGGCCCAAGACTGACTCCAGTAAAACCATGCTTTTGTGCCAGTTCAATTTCAGTTTCTGTCAGGCCGCCTTCAGGCCCGATTAACAAAACAATTTCCTCAGCCTTATCAAGTGTGCGAAGTGAAGCGCTAGCTGCAGGATCCAGAACCAGCTTTAATGCGGGCTTTGTTTCTTGCAGAGCGGTTTCCAGGGTGCATACATTGTCAAGCTTAACAAGCTGGCTGCGCCCAGACTGCTCGCTGGCGCTTATGATAATTTGTTGCCAGTGATCGAATTTCTTTTGTTTTCTTTCGGCGTCGAGACTGATATTGGTGCGATTACAGAGTGCCGGCGTAATTTTATCGATGCCGAGTTCGGTTGCTTTTTGAATAGTCAGGTCCATGCGGTCGCCACGTGATACGCCCTGCAATAAATGAATGCGCAGCGGAGATTCCCTGTGACATGCGGTCATTGCGTTAACATGAATACTGGCGGCTTTCGGGTTTTCATCGAGCAAGACGCAGTCGTATTCGTATGCGCTGTTGTTAAAAACCGTGATTTCTGCGCCTGCTGTCATCCGCAGTACGCGTATTAAATGGTGTGATGCTGTTTTATCCAGCACCACTGTGCTGTTCACAGCAAGTTCAGCGGCATAATAAATGCGAGTAGTACGCACTGGTTAAGGATGATACGTTTTGAGTTGTTGCCAGATAGCGAGTGTGGCATCAGCCTGATTCAGGGAATAAAAATGTAATCCAGGCGCACCCTGTTCGAGCAGTCGACGACAAAGATCGCCCACTACATCACAGCCAAAGCTTTTGAGGCTTTCTGTGTCATCCTGGAAAGCGTCAAGCTGTAACCGGATCCAGCGCGGGATCTCGGCACCGCAGGCATCTGAAAATCGAATCAGGCTGGCAAAGTTGGTAATCGGCATGATCCCGGCAGTGATGGGAATATCAAGTTTAGCCTTGTCGCATTTATCAACAAAACGTAGATATGAATCGATATTATAAAAATATTGGGTGATCGCTGAATTCGCGCCGGCTTTTACTTTTTGCGCGAAAAATTCGAAGTCAGTTTGTGGCGAAACCGATTCCGGGTGATATTCGGGGTAGGCGGCAACCTCGATATGAAAGTGGTCACCGCTGTGTTCGCGGATAAAACTGATCAGTTCGTTGGCATGGGAAAAATCACCCGATATCTTTTTATCAGAATCATTTGTATGGGGTATGTCACCGCGCAGCGTTACCAGTCGGTTGATGCCAGTTTCAACATAGGTATCAAGCAGGCTTGAAATCTCTGCTTTGCTTGACCCTATACAGGAAATATGCGGAACCACATTGCGAGCTCCATCCGTCATCAGAGCGTTGACTGTTTCCAGCGTGCGATCACGGGTGCTGCCGCCAGCACCAAAGGTGACAGAAAAAAATGCGGGTTGTATTTTCTCCTCTAGCTGGCGGCGAACCGCAAGCAGTTTTTCCATGCCGACATCCGTTTTCGGCGGGAAAAACTCACAGCTAAACACTGGCGTGTTTCTAGTATGCGTGCTCATTGTGCGTTACTTGCTTAGTAACGGTAATGGTCGGGCTTGTACGGGCCTTCGACCGGCACATCGATGTAGTCTGCCTGTTGTTTTGTCAGCGTGCTGAGGTATGCGCCTACTTTGTCGAGATGCAGGCGTGCTACTTTTTCATCGAGAATCTTGGGCAAAATATAGACCTCGTTTTTATAGTTCTCAGCGTGATTGAAAAACTCGATCTGCGCCATCACCTGGTTGGTGAATGAGGCTGACATCACAAAGCTTGGGTGGCCCGTGGCACAACCCAGATTGACCAGACGACCTTTGGCGAGGACGATAATACGCTTGCCATCAGGGAAGATCACATGATCGACCTGGGGTTTGATTTCTTCCCACTGATATTTTTCCAGTGAAGCGATATCAATTTCAGAATCGAAATGGCCGATGTTACAAACGATGGCTTCGTTTTTCATTGCCGCCATGTGATCATGGTTGATCACATTCATATTGCCAGTGGTGGTAACGAAGATGTCGCCCTGCTGACAGGCGTCATTCATATCGACTACGCGGTAACCTTCCATCGCGGCCTGCAGTGCACAGATCGGATCAATTTCCGTGACCCATACCGTGGCACCCATGCCGCGGAAAGCCTGCGCGCAGCCTTTACCAACATCGCCATAACCGAGTACTACGCAGATTTTGCCCGCGATCATGACATCGGTAGCGCGTTTGATGCTGTCGATCAGTGATTCGCGGCATCCGTAAAGGTTGTCGAATTTGGATTTGGTGGCCGAGTCATTGACATTCATTGCCGGGAACAACAGCTGGCCTTTTTTCATCATTTCATAAAGACGATGGACACCGGTGGTGGTTTCTTCGGTAACGCCTTTGATGCTGGCTGCAATTTCCTGCCACATACCCGGGCTTGATTTGAAGTTGCGATCTAATACGCCGAGTATCGCTTTCCATTCTTCATTATCATCGGCTTTGGCTTTGGGTACCGCACCGGCTTTTTCGTATTCCACGCCCTTGTGCACCAGCAGGGTAGCGTCACCGCCATCATCCAGAATCATGTTGGGCAATTCGCCGTCGGGCCATTTCAGCGCCTGTTCAGTGCACCACCAGTATTCTTCCAGGGTTTCGCCTTTCCATGCGTAGACAGGAATGCCCTGTGCCGCGATCGCAGCTGCAGCATGGTCCTGAGTCGAGAAAATATTGCACGATACCCAGCGAACTTTGGCGCCCAGTGCAACCAGGGTTTCGATCAATACCGCAGTCTGGATGGTCATGTGCAGGCTGCCCATGATACGAGCGCCTTTCAGTGGTTGTGCGTCACCGAATTCTTTACGCAACGCCATCAGGCCCGGCATTTCGGTTTCGGCAATGGAAATTTCTTTGTGGCCCCAGCTGGCCAGAGAAATGTCAGCGACCTTGTAATCGCTAAAACTGGAATCAACAACAGCATTCATAAGCTCATCTCCTAGTAGTTAAGAAATGAGCGCCGTTGATTAAGGACCATGCTCTACCCATGTGGCAGAGTGTCGGTAATCGTTCTGAGCCTGACCCTTGAAACTTACTGGGCTGCAGCGCTCCTCAGAAAGGTGAATTATGCACCAAACCCCGAGCAAAATCGAGGTTTGGTGCATCAGCAATCTATAGATCAAAGTCCTGCGGCATCGCGCAAGGCATCGGCCTTATCGGTTTTCTCCCAGGTGAAATTGGGCTCTTCGCGACCAAAATGTCCATAGGCTGCGGTGGCGTGGTAGATCGGACGCAGCAGATCCAGCATTTTGATCAGGCCCTTGGGTTTGAGATCGAAAAACTCGCGTACCAGCTGCACGATGCGATCATCGTCGATTTTGCCGGTGCCGAAGGTCTGTACCGAGATCGAGGTCGGTTCGGCAACGCCTATCGCGTAGGACACCTGGATTTCACATTTATCGGCAAGACCGGCAGCGACAATGTTTTTCGCCACGTAACGGCCTGCGTAGGCGGCCGAGCGATCAACCTTGGACGGATCCTTGCCGGAGAATGCACCGCCACCGTGGCGCGCCATACCGCCGTAGGTGTCGACGATGATCTTGCGCCCGGTGAGGCCGCAGTCGCCGACCGGGCCGCCGATGACAAATTTGCCGGTCGGGTTGATGAAATATTTGGTATCGCTGCTCAGCCATTCAGCCGGCAGTACCGGTTTGATGATTTCTTCCATCACCGCTTCACGCAGCGATTTGGTGTCGATATCCGGGTCGTGCTGGGTGGACAGAACCACGGCATCAATCGCTACGGGCAGGCCGTTTTCATAGACAAAGGTCACCTGGCTCTTGGCGTCTGGACGTAGCCAGGGCAGAACACCGGTTTTGCGGATTTCAGACTGACGTTTCACCAGCCGATGCGCATAGGTAATCGGTGCCGGCATCAGTACCGAGGTTTCGTTGCTGGCGTAGCCGAACATCAGGCCCTGATCGCCAGCGCCCTGTTCGTGATTCTCGTCTTCATCGACACCCTGGGCGATGTCGGCAGACTGTTTATCGATCGAGGTGATCACCGCGCAGGATTCCCAGTCAAAACCCATATCGGAATGGTTGTATCCGATTTCTTTTACTGTCTGGCGCACTACGGATTGCATATCGACCCAGGCCGAAGTTGTGATTTCGCCCGAGATGATAACCATACCGGTGTTGACCAGCGTTTCACAGGCGACGCGCGCCTTGTTATCCTGTTCAAAAATAGCGTCGAGAATGGCGTCGGAAATTTGATCGGCAACCTTGTCGGGATGGCCTTCGGAAACGGACTCGGAAGTGAAAACGTGTTTACTCATAATGGTACCTGCTAAATGTAAGACGCAACAAAAAACCCGACTCGCTTGGCGATTCGGGTTTCAGGTAGTGGTACCGTCAACTCGCTTTAGCCAGATTTATATAGCGCCTGCAATCTGAGTCAAATGGGCGCTGAACAGGAGGTGAGCATAGGACCAGATGACAGCGATGTCAACCGTATGGATTGTGTTGTTTAGCGAGCACCGGTGTGACGGCGGTACTCGGCGAGTTCATCTGTGCTCAGGCTCTCGCCACCGGCCATTTTTTCGTGCAGAAGTTCGAAGCGGTAATCCTGATATTTTTTTATCAGATGCTGGACCACTTCGTGATAGACCTCAATGCGTGTTTCGCTGTCATCCGTGCCTTCAACATTGTGTTGTAACAGTTTTTCCAGAATTGAAAACTCATCCTTGCCGCGCCAGCGTTCGAGTAATGCGGAACTACTCAGACCGGGAGAGTCTTTCAGCATATGGTAAAGCGTGTGTAGTAGATGCAGGCCCTGCAATGGGCTGTTAGCAAAATCATCTGGAATCTCGGCATGCTTGGCGAGATCAGGATATTGCAATAACAGGGCAACCGCATCGCGCGTGCCGCTTAAGCTGGTTTTTCGACTGCGGTTGGGCGGCTGTGGGTTTTGCGCAGGCTGACTGACAGGCTCCGAACTGATAGCACTGAGTTTGCTCGCTGCCACGCCGACCCGGCTTGCCAGTTGTTCGTACAATAAATCACGAAACACACTGTCAGGCATTTTTGCCAGCAGCGGTTTTGCCAGTTCGGCCAGCCTGGCTTTGCCTTCCTGAGTGCTGGTATCAGCTTCTTCTTCCAGATGCTGAAACAGAAAATCTGATAAAGGCATTGCGCTGTCGAGACGTTGCTCGAATTTTTCCTTGCCTTCCTTGCGCACCATGGTGTCGGGATCTTCGCCACCAGGTAAAAACAGAAAGCGTGCGATCATGCCATCGCGCAGAATCGGCAGCGCATTTTCCAGTGCGCGCCAGGCGGCTTTAATGCCAGCATTGTCGCCATCGTAACAAAAAATAATTTCGCGCACACTGCGAAAACCGGTCTGGATCTGTTCGCGTGTAGTTGCAGTTCCCAGGGACGCGACTGCATAACCAATACCATGTTGTGCCAGCGCGACGACGTCCATATAACCTTCAACAATGACAATGCGTTTCAGATCACGTACCGACTTGCGGGCTTCATATAAACCGTAAAGTTCCAGACCTTTGTGAAACACGATGCTTTCGGGTGAGTTCAGATATTTGGGTTCGCCCTGGTCGAGTATACGACCACCAAAACCAATGACGCGTCCGCGTTTATCCGTGATCGGAAACATGATGCGATCACGAAACCGATCATAATAATTGTCAGCCGATTTTTCTATTAACACGCCGCTGTCGAGCAGAGCCTTGCGCGTTGCTGTGTTGCTGGCGAGTTTGTCACCGATAAAATTCCAGCCTTCGGGTGCGTAACCCAGCTGATAGGTTTTTGCGATATCACCGGTAAGACCGCGTTGTTTTAAATATTCAACTGCGCGCGGCGTGTTTTTTAATTCCTGCTGGAATAATTTTGCACATTGCCCGAGCGCATCGTAAATCGTTTCACGATCATCGCGCTGTGCCATTGCCTGAGGTGAAACGTTTTCCCTTGGTACATCAAGATTGTATTCGGCAGCAAGTGCTTCGACCGCATCGACAAAATCAAGGTTTTCGTATTCCATTAAAAAACCCAGCGCGGTGCCGTGCGCGCCGCAACCAAAGCAGTGGTAGAACTGTTTGTTCTGACTGACAGTGAAGGAAGGTGTTTTTTCGTTATGAAAAGGACAGCAGGCAGAATACTCGCGACCTTTCTTTTTTAATGGTACACGAGCATTAATCACGTCGACAATGTCGGCGCGCGCGATCAGGTCATCGATAAAATTCTGCGGAATGCGGCCTTTCACGGTGCATTAAGGGATCAGGTTGACGAAAGACAGCTGGCGCGGATTAAAGATGCGCTCGTATTCGACAATGGCGTAACGGTCGGTCATACCAGCGATATAATCGGCAACGCCACGCGCGTGCCCGTCATCCCCTGCTTTCTGACGTAGTAGCTCACAGTGTTCTAGCGCTTCTGGCGGTAACACGCGCGCATCGTTCATAAAAGCGTCAAACAGAGCATCGATGATTGCGCCCGCCTTGGTGGTCATGCGGTGCACACGATAATGCTGGTACAGGTTTTTGCGCAAAAACTGTTTCAGTTCAAGCTTGATTTCATCCATGTCTGCACTGAAACTGATCAGGGGTTCTGGTTGTTTGTAAACATCAGCCAGTGATTGAAGGTTTGCCGCTTCGATATTGGCACGCGAGGTATCGATAACGTCAACTACCATCGCGCTGATCATACGACGGATGACTTCGTGAATCATGCGGCGGTCACTTAAACCGGGATAACGCTTCATTACTATGTCGTACTGGCTACGAAACAGTTCAAGCTTGAGCAAATCTTCGATTTTAATCAGACCATAACGCAGGCCGTCATCGACGTCGTGATTCGTATACGCGGTTTCATCAGAAAGATCGGTGAGCTGTGCTTCGAGGCTGGTTTGGGTTT
>CAYRNH010000002.1:0-34133 GCA_964425515.1 uncultured Thiotrichaceae bacterium
CCCCAAATTTATAGCTAAGTTGCTGTGAGATAAAGATTTTTTAGCTCTATTTCGGGTGTGAAATCACTTGACAGCAGGCGGCGTCCCTACCTATAGTGTCAGTATGTGGGGATTAGTGGGTAATTGTGGGTGATTATCTCTTTCACCCGATACAAAGAGACTGAAGACATATAGCATGAGCTTTCGCGGTATCAACAATCTGGCAATCGACGCCAAAGGCAGAATGGCCATGCCGGCACGCTATCGTGACCGGTTGATGGAGTCCTGCGGTGGCCACCTGGTGACCACGGTTGATCGCGATCATTGTCTGCTGGTCTACCCCCTGCCCGAATGGGAAATCATCGAAGCCAAATTAATCGAGCTGCCCAGCCTCAACCAGCAGGCGCGTTTGCTGCAACGTCTGTTGATCGGTCATGCCACCGAATGTGAGCTCGATAGCCAGGGCAGAATTTTAGTACCCACGATGTTACGCGAATTTGCGCACCTGGATAAAAAAATCGTACTGATTGGTCAGGGCAAAAAATTTGAAATCTGGGATGAAGACACCTGGACCCAGAACCAGGAAAGCTGGATTGAAAAAGTGCAGAACGGTGAGGGTGAGTTGCCTGCCGCTCTGGAAGACCTTTCGCTCTAGCTGCGATGGCTGAAGATTTTAGCCATCGGCCCGTACTTCTGGAAGAAGTACTGGATGCACTCAATATTCAGTCGGACGGAATATATGTTGATGCGACCTTTGGTCGCGGCGGTCATAGCGAAGCGATACTCGCGCGCTTGAATGCAAAAGGACGTTTGCTCGCACTGGATCAGGATCCTGAAGCGATCGCGCATGGCAAGAAGTATTTTGCCGATGAACCGCGAATACATTTTGAACATTGCAACTTCAGTCAGGTGGCGCAAGTGGTGGCTGAGCATAAACTGGAACAGCGTATTAATGGTGTCCTGATGGACCTGGGTGTGTCATCGCCGCAGCTCGATGATGCCGCGCGCGGATTCAGTTTTTTACGTTCCGGACCGCTGGATATGCGTATGAATACTGAAGAGGGTGAGTCCGCGATGCAATGGCTGCAGCGTGTTGAACTTAGAGACCTGATTTTAGTTTTGAAGCGTTATGGTGAAGAACGATTTGCAAAGCGTATTGCCAGTGCAATAGTGGCTGCGCGCGAAGAGGGTGAAATAGAAAACACGACACAGCTGGCGGATATTATTTCTGCTGCAGTGCCAGTGAAAGAAAAAAATAAACACCCTGCAACGCGTAGCTTTCAGGCAATACGCATTTTTATTAATCGCGAACTCGAGTCGGTAGAAACGGGTTTGCGTGGAGCGGCTGATGTTCTGGCCTTACAGGGACGACTTGCGGTAATTAGTTTTCATTCACTGGAGGATCGTCTGGTGAAGCGTTTTATGCGTACTCAATCGACGCCTGAGAAGTTACCTCCTGGGCTACCAGTGATGAATGCGGGTCTGCAGGCGCCATTTCGGCTGGTGAGCAAATCAATTGTTGCGAGCGAAGCAGAGGTGTCGGTAAATCCACGGTCACGCAGCGCACGATTGCGTGTACTGGAGCGCGTGCAATGAGTACTCGACAACAGACCTTTATTGTTGTCGTGCTTTTTTTTGCGGTGATGGCCTCTGCGATATTGCTGGTGTATAGCCGTCATGAAACGCGTAAGAAATTTGTTGAGCTTGGTCAGTTACATAAACAGATGATAGCGCTGGATACAGAATGGGGTCGTTTGCAACTGGAGCAAAGTGCCTGGTCGGGTCACAGTCGCATTGAGCAGATTGCACGTACCCGATTAAACATGGTGTTGCCTAAACCCGGCAGTGTTGTATTTATTAAGCCATGAAAGTTCATCCACAGACAACAACTAATAAACCGTTAGCGCGCTGGCGTAGAGTGTCGGTGTTGGTCGGTTTTGTGCTGGCGATCACTGCACTGCTCGCACGCGCGGTTGATTTACAGATGGTGGATGCCAGCTTTTTTGAAAAACAGGGCGATGCTCGGCATTTACGCCTGGTAACCATACCCGCGCATCGCGGTGACATACTGGATCGTAACGGTGAACCGCTGGCTATCAGTACGCCTGTTAGTAGCGTCTGGATGAATCCGCAACTGTTAGAGGCGGGTGATGCCGGATTACCGAAGCTGGCCAAATTGCTCGACATAAAACTATCGTCGTTAAAAAGAAAAATTCGCAGTAACCAGGAAAAAGAGTTTGTCTATCTGAAGCGACACATTCCGCCTGAGCTTGCGGCGCAGGTGGATGCATTGAATATAAGCGGTATTGCGCTGCAGAGTGAATACCGTCGATATTACCCAACCGGTGAAGTTACCGCGCAGGTGCTCGGTATTGACAACATTGATGATAATGGTCAGGAAGGCATTGAGCTTGCATACAATAGCTGGCTCAAAGGTAAGCCCGGTAAAAAACGAGTGATTCGCGATCGACTGGGCCGTACCTTTAATGATATCGAACGTATTAGAGATGCTGTGCCCGGCAAGGTAGTGAAATTAAGTATCGATAAAGATTTGCAATATCTTACCTATCGCACGCTTAAGGCCGCCGTGCTGAAAAATAATGCAGTGGCGGGATCGGCTGTGGTGCTTGATGTAAAAACAGGCCGAGTGCTGGCGATGGCGAATCAGCCTTCTTTTAATGTCAATGATCGTGATCAGTTAATACCATCAGCCACGCGCAATCGTGCAGTGACAGATGTATTTGAGCCGGGATCAACCATGAAGCCTTTGAGCATGGCGGCTGCGCTTGAATCGGGTGTCTGGAAGCCTGGTGACACGGTTCAAACATCACCTGGTTACATGATGATACAGGGTAATCCGATTCGTGATGATGGTAATTACGGCAAGCTTGATCTCGGTGGCGTGATTGAACGTTCGAGTAATGTCGGTATCAGTAAAATTATATTGGCTATCAGTGCAGAACAACAGGCGGATATGTATCGAAAATTTGGTCTGGGCGCTACCACCGGCAGTGGTTTTCCGGGGGAAGCCAGCGGGCGACTTTCTCTGGATGCAGCCAGTAACGATTTTGAACGTGCAACCATGGCTTTTGGTTATGGTGTTTCGGTGACACCGTTGCAGCTGGCGCGTGCGTACCAGGCGATTGCCAATGATGGTGTTATTAAGCCGGTAAGTTTTCTGGCTGATTCTGAGTCAACCGGCAGCGTGCGCATTATGTCAGTAAAAACCGCACGCGAATTACGCAAGATGATGGAACGTGTGGTGAGTCCTCAGGGCACGGGAAAACGAGCGCACGTGCCAAACTACAGTGTTGCCGGTAAGACCGGCACAGTACATAAATTTGTCGCCGGTGGTTATGCGGAAGATCGGTATATCTCTGTTTTTGCCGGCATGGTGCCCGCTGATCATCCGGATGTTGTCATGGTGGTGATGATTGATGACCCGCGCAATGGTGAATATTTTGGTGGCCTGGTGGCGGCGCCTGTGTTTAGTACCGTTATGTCGGGTGCGATGCGTTTGCTGGATATTCCACCGGATCGTATTTCGGATACCCATGTTGTAGAAAAGACGCAGATGGATAACGGACCTCACCACACGGGGCGCACCTGATGACATTGCTCAAAGTAACAGAAGGTGTTCGATTGCAGGAGCTGCTGGCCGGTTTTGTCGATGATAATTCGCTTGCAGTGAACGGCGATATAAGAATCCGGCAACTGGTGCAGGATAATCGCAAGGCAGGGGAAGGTGATCTGTTTCTTGCTTTTCAGGGATTTAATACCCACGGTTTACTGTATGCGCAGGACGCGGTTGCCAAAGGTGTCAGTGTGGTGCTGTGGGATGGTGACTGCGAGCGCCGCGAAGAAATTCTGGATTCCATTTCAAATAAAGTAGTGTGTCTGCAATGCGCTGATTTAAGAAATAAGGTGGGCGAAATCGCTGCACGATTTTATGCCGAGCCTTCGGCCGATATGAATGTGATTGGTGTTACCGGTACCGATGGCAAGACATCGATTGCACATTTCCTGGCGCAGGCGCTGGATGATAATGACAGACACTGCGGCGTGCTCGGAACATTGGGTAATGGTTTTATAAATGATTTGCATCCCACGGGTCTGACCACAGCAGATGCGCTGCAGGTGCAGAAAACGCTGGCAGAAATACGTGACGCAGGTTCTCGTCATGTGGTCATGGAAGTGTCATCGCACGGGCTTGATCAGGGCCGCGTTAATGGCGTGGCGTTTGATATTGCTGTGTTCAGTAATCTGGCTCAGGACCATTTTGATTATCATAAGACACTGGAGCGTTATGCAGACGCCAAGCGCAAATTATTTTATCAACCTGGCTTGCGGGTCGCGGTGATCAATCTTGATGATGATTTTGGCAAGGAGCTTGCGGCCGAATGTGAAAATAGATTGCCGGTATGGGGTTATAGTATGCAGGCAGATGTAAGCGAATTGCAGCAGTACGCAAATAACATTGTGCATGCATATAGTGTTGAGTCGGTACATGAAGGTTTGCGTCTGAAGTTAAAGACACCTAAAGGCGATTGCATTCTTGAGGTCGGTTTACTCGGACGTTTCAATGCGTCCAATATAATGGCAGTGCTTTGTTGCTTGTTGCTAAGTGGGATTCCTTTCGAAGAAGCGATTAACCGTATCCGTAAAATACAGCCTGTGCAAGGCCGTATGCAAATGACGGCGGTCGCCGAAAAGCCAGTCGTGGTAGTGGATTATGCGCATACACCGCAGGCGCTGAGTGCGGCTTGCGCGGCCACACGTGAGCATATTGGTGGTGAGCTGTGGTGCGTGTTTGGTTGTGGTGGTGATCGTGATCGTGATAAGCGGCCTAAAATGGCAGCGGCAGCAGAATCGGCTTCAGATCATGTGATTGTGACCAGTGATAATCCGCGTCATGAGCCACCGCAGCGGATTATCGACGACATTATGTCAGGATTTGCGCAACCTGAAAACGTGCAGCAGATAATCGATCGTCGCGCTGCAATTGAAGCGGCGATTAATCAGGCGCAGATCGGTGATGCTGTTCTGCTCGCGGGCAAGGGGCATGAGTCCAGTCAGCTGATCGGTGATGTGCACATTGCATTTGATGACATGCGCGTTGCGCGTGAAACGCTCGGGGTCGCCATATGATGCAGTTATCCCAGGCAGCCAACATGTTAGATGCGAAACTGGTAGGCAAGGATGTGTTGTTCACGGCAGTGAGCAAAGACACGCGCACAATACATCAGGGTGATCTGTATGTGGCGCTCAAAGGTGAGCGTTTCGATGGCCATGATTTTATCAATGATGCGGCAGCGGCTGGTGCGGTAGCTGCCATGGTTGATGAAAATCAGAACAGCACATTGCCGCATATTAAGGTGGCGGATACGCGACTCGCGCTCGGTGCGCTGGCAGCGGGCTGGCGCCGCCAGTTCACCGGCAAAGTAGCAGGTATCACCGGCAGTAATGGCAAGACCACGGTGAAAGAAATGTGTCGTAGCATGCTGGTGCAGCATGCTGATGAGAAGAAAGTGCTGTCCACCCGTGGTAATTTGAATAACGATATAGGATTGCCGCTGACCGTGCTGGCGTTACGCGAGCAGCATCAGTTCGCAGTGATCGAGATGGGCGCCAACCATGTTGGTGAAATTGATTATCTGACACATATTGCACAGCCCGATGTGGCGCTGGTCAATAATGCTGCGCCCGCGCATATCGAAGGTTTTGGCTCGCTGGAAAATATTGCGCATGCCAAGGCCGAGATTTATTCGGGTTTGAATTCTAAAGGAACAGCAGTAATCAATCTGGATGATCATTTCGCATCACTGTGGCTGGATATATGTAAACAAAGAAGCTGCCGTACTTTTTCGCTGGAAAACACAGATGCGAATGTATACGCAAGTGAATTGCAGATGGATGCGACTGGCAGCCGGTTTGTTATTCATGTCGATGGCGTATCTGAAAAAGTTACGCTGGCTTTGCCGGGTCGGCACAATGTTATGAATGCGTTGGCAGCGACTGCAGTGTGTTCATCGCTGGATGTAAAGATAAAAACTATCGCTACGGCATTAAAGAATTTCAATCCTGTGAATGGCCGTCTCAATATCAAGCCAGCGATCAATGGTGCGCGCATGATTGATGACACTTACAACGCGAATCCGCAGTCATTCAATGCGGCCATGCAGGTGTTAACGAGCATGCCGGGTTCTGCGTGGATGGTCATGGGTGATATGGCCGAGCTTGGTAGCAACGCAAAAGAACTGCATCGTGCGCTTGGGGTACAGGCGAAACAGATGGGTGTGCAGCGTCTGTTTGCTACTGGCGAGCTCAGTCGTGAAGCGGTCAGGGGTTTCGGTATCAATGCAGAGTGGTTTTCAGAACAGTCGTCATTAATTGATGCTATCAAATCCGAGCTCAAACCCGAGAATATTGTATTAGTAAAAGGCTCGCGTTTTATGGCGATGGAAAAAGTAGTTAGTGCGTTGTTACCTGTTTCGAAGCAGGGTAAAAACAAAAACAACAGTTCTGGCAATCGTCAGGAGGTGAGCTGATGCTGCTCGCTTTGGCTGAACATTTAACACGGTACTACAGCGGGTTCCACGTATTTCAGTATCTGACCCTGCGTACTATTCTTGGCACCATTACGGCCCTGATGCTGTCACTCATTATCGGTCCCGGTGTGATTCGTAAACTGACCAGTTACAAAATCGGACAGCAGGTGCGTGATGATGGCCCGCAATCGCATCTGACCAAAGCGGGTACGCCCACCATGGGTGGTGCTTTGATCCTGGTTTCGGTGGCAATCAGCACTTTGCTATGGAGTGATTTGCATAATCGTCAAATGTGGATAGCGTTGATCGTGACCTTGCTGTTTGGTCTGGTTGGTGGCGTCGATGATTATAGAAAGCTGGTGTACGGTAATTCAAAAGGACTATCGGCAAAATACAAATATCTGTGGCAAACCGTGTTCGGTCTGGGCGCAGCCTGCCTGATTTTTGTGACGGCCAAAACGCCCGTTGAGACCATTTTGATTCTGCCTTTTGTGAAAGATGTGATGATTCCACTTGGCTGGGGTTTTATCGTGCTCAGTTACCTGGTGATCGTCGGAAGCAGCAATGCGGTGAATTTAACCGATGGTCTGGATGGTCTTGCGATTATGCCCACAGTCATGGTGGCGGGTGCGCTTGGTGTGTTTGCCTATGCCACCGGGAATGTCGCATTTTCAACTTATCTCGGTATTCCTTATATCAGCGGTGTCGGCGAGCTGGCTATTTTTTGTGGCACGCTGGTTGGTGCCGGTCTGGGTTTTCTCTGGTTCAATACGTATCCCGCGCAAGTTTTTATGGGTGATGTCGGTGCGCTTGCGCTGGGCGCAGCGCTGGGCGTGATTGCTGTACTAGTGAGACAGGAGCTGGTGCTGCTGATCATGGGCGGTGTGTTCGTGATGGAAACAGTATCGGTTATCTTGCAGGTCGGTTCTTACAAATTGACCGGCAAAAGAATTTTTCGCATGGCGCCGCTGCATCATCATTTTGAACTCAAGGGCTGGCCAGAGCCGAGAGTGATCGTGCGCTTCTGGATTATAACCGTGGTGCTGGTGCTGATTGGCCTGGCATCACTCAAAGTACGTTAACGATAACTGGAAAATGCAACAGGCAACCGCAATCATGACTACGTCGTCAATCAAACAGCAAGCTTATACCCTGGTGGTAGGGCTGGGTGTGACTGGCATGTCGGTAGTGAAATATCTGCGCGGCCTCGGTGAAACAATCATTGTCGCCGATAGCCGTGAACAGCCGCCGCGTTTGTCGCAACTGCAGGAGTCGTTTCCTGAAGTGACCGTGTACTGTGGAACTTTTGATGCGGAGCTTTTCAAACGTGCACATCGTATTGTGCTGAGCCCTGGTGTAGCCCTGACAACGCCCGCGGTGCAGGAAGCGAGTCAGGCGGGTATTGAAGTCACGGGTGATATCGATTTATTCGCGCACGAAGTGCATGCGCCAGTCATCGGGATTACCGGTTCGAATGGCAAAAGCACGGTGACGGCTTTGTTAAATGCGATGGCTTTGCGCGCCGGTGTGCGCGTCGCCATGGGCGGAAATATAGGCACACCCATTCTGGATTTGCTGGATGATGAAAATCAACTCTATGTTATCGAGCTGTCGAGTTTTCAGCTGGACACCATGCACGATTTACAACTGAAAGCAGGCGTGGTGCTGAATATTTCAGATGATCATATGGACCGTTATGCGAATTTTTCGAGCTATGTCCAGAGCAAACAAATTATGTATCAACATTCGCGCAACTGGGTCGTGAATCGCGATGACACGGTTGCCAGCGCAGCGCCGTTTGTGGCCGAGCACGTTACCGGGTTTACTTTATCTGCGCCCGCTGCGAATGATTTTGGCCTGTGTGATATTAAAGGCGAAGACTGGCTGTGTTTTGGTAATGAAGCCTTGTTGCGCACCAGCGAGATGAAAATTAAAGGCCGACACAACGCAGCGAATGCGCTGGCGGCACTGGCGCTGGGTCAGTATGCAGGGCTTGATATGAGCGCGATGCTCGATACCCTGCGTGAGTTTACCGGCCTGCCACATCGCACTCAGTGGGTCGCAGAAAAAGCGGGCATCAACTGGTACAACGATTCGAAGGCCACCAATGTCGGTGCGGCACTGGCGGCGATTAATGGACTGCCTGGAAAGCATGTGTTGATCGCGGGTGGTGAAGGCAAAGGCGCAGATTTTTCTGCCTTACGTGATGTTGCCGAACGCTTACGCGCGGTTGTGCTGATCGGGCGCGATGCCGACATTATTGCTGATGCATTGGGTGACAGTGTTGTTCAAGTACACGCCAAAGACATGAAGCAGGCGGTGCAATTCAGTGCCGAGCTGGCGCAAGCCAGTGATAATATTCTGTTGTCACCTGCCTGCGCCAGTTTTGATATGTTCAATAATTTTGAGCACCGCGGTGAAGTGTTTATGCGCGAAGTTCAGGAGTTGCTGGCATGAAGCTGAACTTCACCATTCCCAGTGTTCGAGAATTAAAAGAGCTATCGGCTGTGCATCTGAGTGATATCGATCGCACGCTTGCATTAGTGACCATTTGTCTGCTCTCTCTGGGTATCGTGATGGTGACATCGGCTTCTATTACGGTAGCTGATCGTAATTTATCGAATCCATTTTATTATCTTGAGCACCAGCTGGCCTTTGTCGCGGTGGGGTTGTTCGCAGGTTTTGTGGTGTCTCGAATCAGACTGGTGCAATGGGAAAAATCCGGTATGGCGTTACTCGGCTTTGCGTTGTTCTTGCTGGTACTGGTATTAATCCCGGGTATTGGTAAGAACGTCAATGGCAGTACGCGCTGGATTCCACTGGGTATTTTTAATTTGCAGGTATCCGAACTGGTCAAGCTGTTTATGATGATATATGTCGCGGGTTATCTGGTGCGGCACGGTGATGCAGTGCGCACATCTATGTGGGGCTTTATCAAACCGATGTTGCTGGTCGGTCTGGCTGGTTTGCTGTTAATGATGGAACCTGATTTTGGCGCTACCGTGGTGCTCATGGGTACCGTGTTGTGCATGACTTTTCTGGGTGGTGTGCGCTTTATACAGTTCATCTCATTTTTATTGCTGTTCTGTTTTTCGGCGGTGATGCTGATCGTAACCTCGCCGTATCGTATGGAGCGTCTGACTTCGTTTATGAACCCGTGGGCGGATCCATTCAACAGCGGTTTTCAGCTGACCCAGTCGCTGATCGCGATCGGGCGGGGTGGCTGGTTTGGTGCAGGCCTGGGCGCCAGTGTACAAAAACTGTTTTACCTGCCAGAAGCGCACACCGATTTTCTGTTCGCCATTCTTGCTGAAGAGCTGGGTTTTATTGGTGTGTTCGTGGTTATTGCGCTGTTCTGTGTTTTATTCTGGCGCGCGTTCCGCATCGGTGTGATGGCAGAAAAATCGGGCAATCGTTTTGCAGCCTACCTGGCCTATGGCATTGGTGTCTGGCTGGCGATGCAGGCGATTATCAATATTGCGGTGAATATGGGCCTGCTCCCCACCAAGGGTCTGACTCTGCCATTGATGAGTTACGGTGGCAGCAGTCTGGTCGTTGTCTGTATGGCGATTGGTTTGCTGATGCGCATATATAAAGAGTGTAATGCCAATGTGATTCAGGCCGTGGCGCGTAGTACCCGAGTGCGCGGGCGCAAGGCTGCAAATACTGCAGATTATAAAAAACGCCGGTCGGCGTTCGCGGGGCACAGGGCATGATGGCCTTAAGACCTGTGCTGATTATGGCCGGTGGCACCGGAGGCCATGTGTTTCCGGCCCTGGCCGTTGCTGATGAACTGCGCACGCGCGGTGTGCCTGTGGTCTGGCTGGGTACGCAGGCCGGGATCGAAGCACGGCTGGTGCCGCAGGCGGGTTATCCGATTGAGTGGCTCAGCATCAAAGGTCTGCGCGGCAAGAATCGGCTCAGTCAGTTATTAATACCGCTGCGTCTGGTGCTGGCCTGCGCTCAGGCTGCGAGCATACTGCGCCGCAGAAACCCTTGCGCGGTTCTGGGTATGGGGGGCTTTGCCTCCGGTCCCGGTGGTTTTATGGCCTGGCTGATGCGTCGACCCTTGTTAATACACGAACAAAATGCGGTCGCAGGTCTGACTAATCGTCTGCTGGCAAAGCTAACCAGGAATCGACTCGAAGCATTCCCCGGCGCGCTGGGAAAACATGCAGAACACATTGGTAACCCGGTGCGTCGCGACATTATTGCGATCACAGTTCCCGAACAACGTCTGGCAACGCGCACCACAGCGATGCGTGTGCTTGTGGTGGGTGGAAGTCTGGGCGCGGTACGTCTCAATCAGATTATTCCGGAAGCACTGGCAAAAATGCGTGTTGATATCCGGCCGGAAGTGCATCATCAGACCGGACGGAACAATCTTGAAGCCGCGCGTGAGGCGTATCGTGAACACGGCGTCGAAGCCAGAGTCGATGCCTTTATCGATGACATGGCAGCAGCGTATGCCTGGGCGGATCTGGTGGTCTGTCGTGCAGGAGCCATGACGGTATTTGAATTAGCCGCGGCGGGTGTGGCCTCGATTTTAATTCCGTATCCGTACGCAGTGGATGACCATCAGACCGCGAATGCAGCGTATCTGGTGGCAAAGGGTGCCGCGCTGATGCGTCAGCAAAACGAACTCAGCAGTGACTGGTTGTGTGAGCAGCTGACCCGGTTCAGCGAACACCGCGAACATCTTACCGTGATGGCATGTGCCGCGCGTGCGCAGGCAAAACCCGACGCAGCGCGTGTGGTGGCTGATCGCTGCATGGCGGCAGGAGGACTGGAATGAATACGCATGTGCACAGCGCGGATAATTTTATGCGACGTATTCATAAAGTGCATTTCGTCGGCATCGGTGGTGCGGGCATGAGCGGTATTGCCGAAGTCATGCACACGCTTGGTTACGAGGTGAGTGGCTCGGACATGGCGAGTAATTCGGTGACGCGTAGATTGCAACAAATTGGTGTCAAAGTGTTTCAGGGGCATGCTGCTACGCACATCAGTGATGTTGATGTGGTGGTGACGTCCACAGCTATTGCTGCAAGCAATCCGGAAGTGGTGGCAGCGCGCGAACATCGCATTGCGGTGGTGCCGCGCGCAGAAATGCTGGCTGAGTTAATGCGTTTTAGTCATGGCATCGCGGTGGCTGGAACGCACGGTAAAACTACGACGACTTCTCTGGTCGCCAGTGTGCTCGAAGAAGGCGGGCTGGATCCAACCTACGTCATTGGTGGCAAGCTCAATAGTTCCGCGACACACGCACGACTGGGCACCGGTCGCTTCCTGGTTGCGGAAGCCGATGAAAGCGATGCCTCATTTTTATATCTGCAGCCGATGATTTCTGTAGTAACCAATATCGATCATGATCATCTGCCCACCTATCAGGGTGATTTCGAAAATCTTCGCCACGCCTTTGTAGAGTTTTTGCACCATCTGCCGTTTTACGGGCTGGCCGTAGTGTGTATCGATGATGCAGTAGTGCGCGATCTACTACCTCAGATAACGCGGCCGTTCAGAAGTTATGGCACCGAACAGTCGGCCGATGTGCGCGCTTTCAATATTGTTGCCAAAGGCCTGCAAACACAGTTTGATGTCATGCTGCCAGATCGTACTGACGCATTAGCAATCACATTAAATATGCCCGGTATGCACAATGTGCTGAACTCTCTCGCTGCGATTACCATTGCGCACGAACTGGGTGTGGCTGATGCCGATATACAGTCAGCCCTGCAGCGCTTCGAAGGCATCGGTCGGCGTATCCAGTTGTACGGCGAAATACAAATTCCTGGCGGCAGTATCAGCCTGGTCGATGACTACGGCCACCATCCCACCGAAGTCGCCGCGACCTTGCAGGCGGTGCGCGCGGGATGGCCGGGCAAACGTCTAGTGGTGGCGTTCCAGCCGCACCGGTATACCCGGACGCGTGATCTGTTCGAAGACTTTACAAGTGTGCTCGCCGATATTGATGTGCTGTTACTCACTGAAGTGTATTCCGCTGGTGAAGAAGTCATCCCCGGTGCGGATGGACGTGCACTGTGTGCAGCGATACGCGCGCGCGGCAAGGTGAACCCGGTATTTGTCGAGAACATCGAAGACCTGGCTGGCGCGCTCAATGCAGTAGTGCAGGACGGTGATGTGGTGTTGACGCTGGGTGCGGGCAGCATCGGTCGGGTTTCCAGTGAGCTTGCTGACAAGATGAGGACAGCATGATATGGCCGCTCACAGATCAATGGCAAAAGAGGCCAGTGAAATGACCACGCAGATTCGAGGCACAGTTTTGCTGGATGAATCGATGGCCAGACATTGCAGCTGGCGTTGCGGCGGCAATGCGAAACAGTATTTTATGCCTGCCGATCTTGCTGATATTCAGGTCATGCTGCAGCAGTTGCCGAGCGATGAAAAGATTCTCTGGCTCGGCCTCGGTAGCAATCTGCTGGTGCGTGATGCGGGTTTTGATGGCACTGTTATTGTGACGCAAAATGTGATGAGACAACTTGAATTAAAAGAGAGCAATACAGTGTATGTCGGCGCAGGTGTGGCCGATGCCAAACTCGCACGCTTTACTACGCGTCACCATCTCACCAAAGGTGAGTTCTTCGCTGGTATCCCTGGTCTGGTCGGTGGTGCGCTGGCGATGAATGCTGGAGCCTTTGGTGGTGAAACCTGGCGCCAGGTGGTCAGTGTTGAAACACTGGATCGCAGTGGAACATTGCACACTCGTACACCGAATGAATACGAAATCGATTATCGCCATGTGCAATTAAAAAATGCACAGCATGAAGAGTGGTTCGTCGCTGCGACCATGTGGTTTGAAAAACTGAGCGACGCAACGAATACACATATGCTCGATATTAAGCAGCTGCTGGCGAAACGTGCTGCAACCCAGCCTGTGGGTAGCGCGAATTGCGGTTCGGTGTTCCGTAATCCCGACAATGATTTTGCAGCACGGCTGATTGAAAGTTGCGGACTGAAAGGCAAACGTATTGGCGGTGCCATGGTGTCGGAAAAGCACGCAAACTTCATTATTAATGACGATAATGCCAGCGCTTCCGATATTGAAAACCTGATTGAGTATGTACAGCACGTGGTTCTGGATAAATGCGGTGTTGAATTGAAAACTGAAGTGCGCATTGTTGGTGAGAAGTTATCATGAGTCAGACTGAGCAGAAACATTTTGGCAAAGTGGCTGTGCTCATGGGCGGATGGTCGGCTGAGCGCGAAATTTCTTTGCTCAGTGGTCGGGCGGTGTTGCAGTCATTGCAGGGGCAGGGTGTTGATGCGCACGCGGTCGATGTCACCCATGATGTTGCACGCGTTCTGCTGGACGAAAAATTTGACCGTGCCTTTATCGTGCTGCACGGCCGCGGTGGTGAAGATGGGAGCATGCAGGGTTTGCTCGAAACAATGGCGATCCCTTACACCGGGTCTGCGGTGCTGGGTTCGGCACTGGCGATGGATAAGTTGCGTACCAAGCAAATATGGCAGGCGGCCGGTTTGCCGACACCGGAATATGTTGTGCTCGAATCTGAACGTGATTGTGAGCAGGCACTGAAAACACTGGGTCTACCGATGATTGTGAAGCCGGTACTGGAAGGTTCCAGTATTGGTATGAGCAAGGTAGAAAAAGCAGATGAACTGGTGTCGGCGTGGCAACTGGCCACTGCCTGTCGAGGCGAAGTGATCGCTGAGCGCTGGATCACAGGCAAGGAATACACAGCCGCCATTATAGGTGATCGCGTATTGCCCATGATTCGTCTTGTGACACCACATAAGTTTTACGATTACGATGCCAAGTACAAAGCAAATGATACCGAGTATCTTTGTCCTTGCGGTCTTGATGAAAAAATAGAAAAGAACTATGCGGATCTGATGTTAAAAGCATTCAGAACGATCGGCGCCAGTGGCTGGGGACGTGTTGATTTCATGGTCGATGAAAATTTACAGCCATGGTTGATAGAGGTGAATACCGTACCAGGAATGACGGATCACAGTCTGGTGCCGATGGCTGCGAAGCAGGCAGGGATCAGTTTTGAACAACTGGTATTACGAATTTTGCAGGCGAGTCATGTTTAAGTTTAAAGCCAAAAAACAGACACGCCGCGGCGCAGTACGCAAAACCGAGCAGCGCCCCGATCGCCGTCGGCTGTTTGCGACTGCCGGTGTATTTGTGCTTGTGGTGGTCACCGGCGTGCTTGTCTGGCAGTTGCGACATTTTGAGCCTGGAACTTTTTTGCCGATCGAACGTGTGTCGATTGAAGGTAATTTTAAAAATCTTGCGACCAGCGCGATGCAGGCACAGGTGGTATCTGCATTGCAGGGTGGTTACTTCACGGTGAATCTGCAAGCGGTCCGCGATGCACTACTGAAAATGCCATGGGTGGATAATGTTTCGGTCAGGAGAGACTGGCCCCCATCATTAGATATTCATGTCACAGAAAAACAGGCAGTGGCGTACTGGGGCAAAGATTCATTGATCAGCGATAAGGGCGAATTGTTTACGCCGCAGCCACTTTCACATCAGATGCATTTGCTGCAGCTTGATGGTCCGGATCAGCTGCACAAGGAAGTCTGGCAGTTTGCGGCCGAAGTCAGTACACAATTGATCAAGCTGGGCATGCATACTGAAAAAGTATCACTGAACGATCGCCGGGCATGGCGTGTGTTCGTGACAAGAGATGGTGTAAACGATCAGCAGAAGAATAATTTGATTGAAATTAATTTTGGTAGCACCGATACCGAAAAGCGTTTGCACAGATTTTTGCGTGTATTTGCCATGAGCAATGCACCCAGTTTAAAAGATATTCAGGTAATCGACATGCGTTATCCAAATGGTTTTGCGCTGCGTTCCAGAAGTGCTGATAAGAGAGAAGCATGAACATACAAATCATGCCCGTACGAGGTGTTAAATAATGACAAAGAAGTCGGATAAAAATATGATTGTTGCGCTTGATATAGGCACATCAAAAGTAGTGGCGATAGTGGGTGAGATTACTGCTGACGGCGAGATCGAAATTGTCGGACTGGGGATGCATTCATCGCACGGTCTGAAAAAAGGTGTGGTGGTCAATATCGAGTCTACCGTGCAATCCATACAGCGCGCAGTTGAAGAAGCTGAACTGATGGCAGGTGTTCAGATTCAGTCAGTGTATGCCGGCATCGCGGGCAGTCATATCCGTAGTCTGAATTCACACGGCATTGTCGCAATTCGTGAGCGCGAAGTGACCTCTGGCGACCTCGACCGAGTGATCGACGCCGCACGCGCAGTTGCGATCCCGGCCGACCAGCGCATCCTGCACATACTGCCGCAGGAATTTATTATTGATCAGCAGGAAGGTGTGCGCGAGCCGATTGGTATGTCGGGTGTACGCCTGGAGGCCAAGGTGCATCTGGTTACTGGCGCAGTTGGCGCTGCACAGAACATCATCAAGTGTATCAGGCGCTGCGGTCTTGAAGTCGACGATATTATTCTCGAGCAACTGGCGTCAAGCTATGCCGTGCTGACCGATGATGAAAAAGAACTGGGTGTATGTCTGGTCGATATCGGCGGCGGTACCACCGATATCGCGGTATTCACCGATGGCGCAATACGCCATACCGCAGTGATTCCCATTGCCGGTGATCAGGTCACCAATGATATTGCGGTGGCACTGCGTACACCGACTCAGTATGCGAATGACATCAAAATTAAATATGCCTGCGCATTAAGGCAGCTAGCAAACCCCGAAGAGACAATCGAGGTGCCGAGTGTTGGCGAACGACCACCGCGAAAATTATCGCGACAGACGCTGGCTGAAGTGGTGGAGCCACGTTATGAGGAACTGTTGTCTTTGGTGCAGTCAGAGCTTCGTAAGAGCGGTTTTGAAGAAATGATTGCTGCTGGAATTGTGCTTACCGGTGGCAGTTCAAAAATGGAGGGCGTGGTTGATCTGGCGGAAGAAATTTTCCATATGCCGGTTCGGCTTGGCGTTCCGCAATATGTATCGGGCTTGTCTGATGTTGTCAGGAATCCGATACATGCAACCGGTGTGGGTCTGCTCCTTTACGGCGAACAACATCGAAATTCATCCATGGGGCACATGCTGGATAAGAATGGAGGCAGGACTGTGTTGGCACGAATGAAAAGCTGGTTTCAGGGTAACTTCTAAACAAGTCGGTCAGGCGGGTGGTGAAAGATATGAATAACAACAGAACAAAAATGATGCAACAAAACAAAATGATTTTAATAATTATTACAGGGGAGAACTGTCATGTTTGAATTTATGGACTCTGTGGCGCAAGACGCTGTAATCAAGGTCATCGGTGTAGGCGGCGGCGGTGGTAATGCTGTTCAACACATGGTGAGTAGTGGAATCGAAGGTGTAGAGTTTATCTGTGCGAATACCGATTCACAGGCTTTATCCAAAATGGACGGTGCCAAGTCTTTACAGATTGGCTGCAATATTACCAAGGGCCTGGGAGCGGGTGCGACGCCAGAGATTGGTCATCAGGCGGCACTGGAAGATCGTGAGCTAATTCAGGAAGCGATCATGAATACCGACATGTTATTTGTTACTGCAGGCATGGGTGGCGGTACCGGTACCGGTGCTGCACCAGTGGTGGCACAGGTCGCGCGTGAAATGGGTATTCTGGTGGTCGGTGTTGTGACCAAGCCGTTTGCTTTTGAAGGCCCATCGCGAATGAAAATCGCGATGCACGGCATCAAGGAACTGACTCAGCACGTGGATTCATTGATCACTATTCCCAATGACAAACTGCTGGATGTCTATGGTCGTGACTTTGATCTGATGAATGCGTTTCGTGGTGCGAACGATGTGCTTTGTGGTGCAGTGCAGGGCATTACCGAACTGATCACCAATCCAGGTGTGATCAATGTCGACTTTGCCGATGTGCGTACCGTGATGTCCAAGATGGGTATGGGTATGATGGGCACCGGCCGAGCACGTGGCGATAATCGTGCGCATGATGCTGCGACTTCTGCCATCGCCAGCCCCTTGCTCGAAGATGTCAATCTTTCAGGGGCACGCGGTATTCTGGTGAACGTTACCGGAGCCAATATGACCCTGGGTGAATTCCAGGATATCGGCGCAGTAGTGAATGCGTTTGCATCTGATGATGCCACCGTGGTGATGGGAACCGCGATAGATCCTTCACTGGAAGATGAACTTCGGGTCACCGTTGTTGCCACAGGTCTGGGCACACCGCCTATGGCCAAGCATCCGAAGCTGGTCAAGCCAGAAGCGAATGGTGTGGTTGATTTCGACAAGCTCTCTGAGCCGACCGTAATCCGTCGCAACCGTGCAGGGATCCAGGAAGATGAATACGACGAAGAAATGCTGGATATCCCTGCTTTTCTCCGTCGTCAGGCGGATTAAGACAGATGTCTTAATATGGCTTTGATAAATATGTGACGCGGTTTTGATGAAATATCAACATTTCCCACCTATATAAGGATGGGTGTGGGATGTATTTTATTGGTGCATCTTCCAATATGGACATTAAAGTGTGAAAATACCGGGCTTTACACAAGCCTTCTATGTGGCTATGTGAATTTATTCAGGAACTGACTTGATTAAGCAAAGAACGCTCAAAAACGTGATCCGTGCGACCGGCGTAGGCCTGCACACTGGAGAAAAAGTATATTTGACTCTGCGGCCCGCCGCACCTGATACGGGTGTTGTGTTTCGACGCGTCGATGTCAATGAACCCGTGATCATCAAGGCGACCCACGATAATGTGGGTCCGACTACGCTGTCGACCACGCTGGAACAGGACGGTGTCCGGGTTTCGACAGTCGAACATCTGCTTTCTGCGATGGCCGGTCTGGGCATCGATAATGCCTATGTTGATGTTAGCGCTCCGGAAGTGCCTATTATGGACGGAAGTTCTGGCCCCTTCGTATTTCTGATCCAGTCTGCAGGCATTGTTGAGCAGGAAGCCCCCAAGCGTTTCATCCGTATCAAAAAATCAATCCAGGTTGAAGAAGCAGACAAATGGGCGCGATTCGATCCATTTGAAGGCTTTAAGGTCAGTTTTTCAATCGATTTTGATCACCCGGCATTCAAAGGTTGTCCCGGTAGTGCCGAGATTGATTTTTCCACCACCTCCTTTGTCAAGGAAATCAGCCGTGCACGCACCTTCGGCTTTATGAGCGACATTGAGCATTTGCGCAAGCAGAACCTGGTTCTGGGTGGCAGCATGGACAATGCTATCGTGGTCGATGAGTACCGCGTGCTCAATGAAGATGGTCTGCGCTACGAAGACGAATTCGTGAAACACAAAATTCTTGATGCCATCGGGGATCTCTACCTGCTGGGTCACAGCCTGATTGGCGCCTTCTCCGGTTACCGTTCCGGGCATGCATTAAACAATAAACTGCTTAAAGCGCTGATCGCAGATGAGTCAGCCTGGGAAGAAGTTACCTTCGAAGATGCTGAAGCATCATCACCCATATCCTATACTCAGCCTATACAGGCATTTTAGGAACTGGATTTACGCTGGTGCCGAGCGAGTTTTAACAGGGCGTTTTTAAGCGCCTCGTCGGAAATACAGGAAGCGGCCGAGGTGATCTGCTGACCCGCGCGCTGACTGAGCTGACGCCCGGTTGCAACAGTTTTGACAGTGCCTTTGCCAGGTGGCAGAGGCGCAGTAGCAAAGCGGCTTTTGATTTGAACATGCTGGATCTGGGCAATGTGTTGCCTGACAAGGGCAATAATGTCCGGAGCCAGCTGACGTAGACGTGTTGCCCATACGGGTGAGTCTGCCATGATAATCAGCTCCTGCTGCTGAATACCGGTGACAGCATAGTGGTTGTCGCATTCCGGGGGCAGGTGCTGGCGTAACAGCAGAGTGAGCTTTTCATAGCGTCTGGAGCGTGCGAGCAGCACTGGGTCAAGCTGGCTGCACAGGGTTTTCATGGCTCGGGACTCGTCATCATAACTGTCTGATAAATGTAAAAAATATACCTTGTTGACTAAACTCGACTGCCTACACAGCTAATTATCGGCAGTCCGGAAACGATCATACTATGAATATCATTCTTTTAGGTAAATACAGAGGTCGACCACTGCGCTACCAGATTGGTAGTGGCTGGCAATTAGCACTCTGTGGCGCTATTTTTGCTGCCATTCTTGCCGGTGTCGGTGTAGAAGGCTATCGGCGGGGTGCGAGCGAAGGTGTCACCAGCCAGCTGGTACAGCTCAAGGCTGATTTGCAACACCAGCAGGACCTGATCAACAAAACACGCGTCTCTACAGAATCGAATCTTGATGCGCTTTCCGCTCGTATGGGGCAGATGCAGGCACACGTCACTCGTATTAACGCGCTTGGTAAGCGCCTGATCAAAATTGCCAAGATAGATCCTGCTGAATTTGATTTTGACAAGCTGCCAGGTTATGGCGGGCCTGCGGATGCAGACAGTAAAGATGTAAGTAGTACCACTAATTTTGAATCGGTACTCGATGACCTCAATGAACAGCTGAGCAGCCGCGAGCAACAACTGGCCATTCTGGAAAATCTGATTGTTAAAAAACAGTTGCGGCACGAGTCCCGCCCATCAGGCAGGCCGGTCAAAAAAGGCTGGATTTCATCCTATTTTGGTATGCGCATAGATCCGTTCACCGGTAAGCTGGGAATGCATCCCGGGATTGATTTTGCGGGTAAGGAAGATACCAAGGTCATAGCGGTAGCTAATGGTGTGGTGACCTGGGCGGGGCCGCGCGGCGGATATGGAAACCTGGTTCAGATTAATCACGGCAATGGCTATTCTACTCGTTATGGCCACAATGACCGGATTCTGGTTCATGTTGGGGACGTGGTCAAAAAAGGTCAGGTGATCTCCCTGATGGGCTCAACCGGACGGTCTACCGGGCCCCATGTGCATTTCGAAGTACTGAAAAATGACCGCCAGATAAACCCTTTGTCATTTGTACAATCCAACGGTTGAAACGCTAGTCCAGGTCTCCATATAGTTGTGAACCTCTGAGCTTTCTCGGGCATAATACCGCCTTTATTTTTGCAACAGTTGCGCGCAGCAGTGCAGCTCTATCCAAATCAGCTTAAAAATGATCACAAAGTTTGTACGCAAGATAGTAGGTAGCCGCAACGACCGTCTGGTGAGAAATCATCGGAAAACAGTCCAGAAAATCAATCAGCTAGAGCCTGAGTTTGAAGCGCTGGACGATCAGGCGCTGGCTGCTAAAACCCTCGAATTTAAACAGCGTCTGCAAGAGGGCGCTACCCTGGATGATCTCCTGCCCGAAGCATTTGCCACTGTACGCGAGGCCGGTAAACGTGTTCTCGGTATGCGTCATTTCGATGTTCAGCTGATTGGCGGTATGGTGCTGCACAGCGGCAAAATTGCCGAGATGCGTACCGGTGAAGGTAAAACCCTGGTGGCGACGCTGGCGGTTTACCTCAATGCACTTTCCGGCAAAGGTGTGCATGCTGTCACGGTCAATGATTATCTTGCCCAGCGCGATGCTGAATGGATGGGAAGACTCTACGGTTTTCTCGGCCTGACCACCGGCGTCAGCATCAGTGGTATGGATCCTGCTGCCAAGAAACAGGCGTACGCGGCAGACATCACTTACGGTACCAATAATGAATTTGGCTTTGATTATCTGCGCGATAACATGGCTTTCACCGCAGATGAAAAAGTACAGCGCGAACTCAATTTCGCGGTAGTCGATGAAGTTGACTCGATTCTGATCGACGAAGCCAGAACCCCTCTGATTATTTCCGGTTCGGTCGACGACAACACGGAGCTGCACTATAAATTCCGCGACATCGTCAAAAAGCTGGAGATTGGCAGGCATCGCGAAACCAAGGAAGAAGAAGAGGAAGGCGATTACTCGATCGAAGAAAAGCATCGCACGGTACACATCACTGAACAGGGACATCAGAAGGTTGAGAAGATCCTGGTAGAAGAAGGCATTCTCGGCCCGGAAGACAACCTGTATAGCGCTACCAATATCAACCTGGTGCATTATCTTAATGCGGCGCTACGTGCACTCGCGCTGTTCCAGCGTGATGTGCATTACATCGTAGAGAACAACGAGGTCATCATTGTAGATGAATTCACCGGCCGTACCATGGCCGGTCGACGCTGGTCGGATGGTCTGCACCAGGCTATCGAAGCTAAAGAAGGCGTGGAAATTCAGAAAGAAAACCAGACCCTGGCCTCGATTACTTTCCAGAATTATTTCAGGCTTTACAACAAACTTTCCGGTATGACCGGTACCGCTGATACCGAAGCGACCGAGTTACTGCAAATTTACAACCTGGAAGTCGTGATTATTCCTACCAACAGAGCAATGGTCCGCATTGATAATGTGGATCAGGTGTATCTGACTGCGGATGAAAAATTTGAAGCCGTGATCGAAGATGTACGCGGTTGCGTTGCTCGCAAACAGCCGGTGCTGGTGGGTACTGCCTCTATCGAAGTTTCCGAACGTCTTTCGGCTATGCTGAATAAAGCAAAGATCAAGCACAATGTGCTCAATGCCAAACAGCACGAAAACGAAGCGCATGTGGTCGAGAATGCGGGTATGCCGGGTGCAGTCACGATCGCGACCAATATGGCCGGTCGTGGTACCGATATTGTGCTCGGCGGTAATCTCGAAGCCGAATTCGCGACAAAGCCGGATGCGAGTAAAGCCGAAATCGAACAGATGCGTGCCGACTGGGAAAAGCGTCACCAGCAGGTACTGGAATCAGGTGGTCTGCACGTGATTGGCAGTGAACGCCACGAATCGAGACGTATCGACAATCAGTTACGTGGACGTTCCGGGCGCCAGGGCGACCCGGGTTCGAGTCGTTTTTATCTATCGCTGGAAGATGATCTGATGCGCATTTTCGCGTCTGATCGTGTTGGCGGTTTGATGAAAAAACTCGGTATGCAGCGTGGTGAAGCGATCGAGCATCCGTGGGTGAATCGTGCGATCGAAAATGCACAGCGCAAAGTAGAAGGACATAACTACGATATTCGCAAGAACCTGCTGGAATACGACGATGTCTCCAATGATCAGCGTAAAGTTGTGTACGCACAGCGCAATGAGATGATGGCATCGACCGATCTTTCGGGGATGGTAAAAGCGATTCGTGAAGATGTGATCGGTCACATGTTCAATGAGTACATTCCGCCAGGCAGCCTTGATGAACAATGGAATGTCAGTGGTCTGGAAGAAGCAATTTATAATGAGATGGGCTCACAGTTACCACTTGCACAGTGGCTGGATGAAGACGACACTCTGACCGCAGAAGGGCTGCAGGACAGAATTATTGAAACGCTGAACGAAACTTATCAGGTCAAGGAAGATATTGTTAGCGCTGAAGCGATGCGTAATTATGAAAAATTCATTCTTCTGAGCGTACTCGACAAACTCTGGAAGGAACATCTTGCGGCGATGGATTATTTGCGTCAGAGCGTACATCTACGCGGCTATGCGCAAAAAGATCCTAAACAGGAATACAAACGCGAAGCCTTCGAGATGTTTTCTGAAATGCTCGATCGCATTAAACACGAAGCGATATCCTTGCTCACCAAAGTTGAAATCCAGGCGCCGGAAGAAGTTGAGCAAATTGAAGAACAGGCCAGGCAACAGCCGCAGGATGTGCATTATCAGCATCAGCAGGCAGACGGTATGGCTGGCGGAGAAGCCCAGGCTGAGAATGCTCAACAGCCACCGCCTCAGCAACCTATCGTGGCTGAAAAGAAACCTGGCAGAAACGAGCCCTGTTATTGCGGTTCTGGCAAGAAATACAAACACTGTCATGGTAAATTGACCTGATTCTTTAACTACACGTTCAGGTGTCGCGTGGCTGTCGGACTGTCCCAACCCGAAACTCTTATCCCCGTCGCGGGTGTGCGGCTGGCCACCTGTGCCAGCGGTATTAAAAAAAATGGTAAGCCCGATGTGGTGTTGATAGCGCTGGATGAAGGCAGCGTGTGCGCAGCGGTATTTACCCAGAACGCATTTTGTGCGGCTCCGGTCAGCGTCGCCAAAAAACATCTACAGCACAGTCAGCCACGAGCTTTGTTAATCAATGCCGGCAACGCCAATGCTGGCACGGGTAAACAGGGTATGGCCGATGCCGAACAATCCTGCGACTGGGTCGCTACTGCGCTCGGCTGTCGTCCCGACCAGGTGCTGCCATTTTCAACCGGTGTGATCGGCGAACCGATGCCGATGCAAAAACTGCAGCAGGGAATCCAGACAAACTCAGCACAGCTTTCAGCTGATGGCTGGATGCAGGCAGCTGCTGGCATCATGACCACTGACACCATGGCAAAAACCATATCCAGACAGTTCGAGCTCGATGGCAAGACCATTACATTGAGCGGATTTGTCAAAGGCGCGGGCATGATCTGTCCGAACATGGCAACCCTGCTAGCCTATGTGTTCACCGACGCGGTGGTCGATCAAAAATTTCTTCAGGCTGCGCTAACGAATGCGGTCGATAAAAGTTTTAACGCTATCAGTATCGATGGTGATACATCTACTAATGATGCCTGTGTAGTCGCTGCTACCGGCGTTGCCGGCAACAAACCGATTAGTGCAGATAGTGCTGCAGGCAAAACATTCAGCGATCATCTGGATGCAGTGTGCGCGCATCTGGCGCAGCTCGTAGTGCGCGACGGTGAAGGCGCCAGCAAATTCATTACCATCAATGTGCAATCAGCACAGAGTGCCGATGAAGCGCGCCAGGTGGCGTATACCATTGCGCATTCACCGCTGGTGAAAACTGCATTCTTCGCCAGTGATCCAAACTGGGGGCGAATACTCGCGGCCATTGGCAGAGCCGGTGTTGAAAATCTCGACATCGAAAAAGTTTCGATTGACCTCGATGATATCTGTATTGTCAGCGCGGGTGAGCGCGACGCACATTACACCGAGGCAAAGGGCAAGGCGGTGATGCAACAGGACGATATAAGCATCAACATAAACCTGAATCGCGGTACTGAAAACGCCACCGTGTGGACATCCGATCTGTCACACGAATATGTGCGTATCAACGCTGAATACAGAACCTGATCCGGCACGATTCAATTCGTGATCTCAAAAACAATACATGTTGCAGTCGCTGCTATCGTCAATCAGAATGGCGAAGTTTTTATCTGCAAGCGGCACGCAGATTCACATCAGGGTGGACTCTGGGAATTTCCCGGTGGCAAGGTCGAAGCCGGTGAAACCGTTCAGCAGGCACTGGTGCGTGAATTGCACGAAGAAACCGGAATTCAGATCACTGAGTCGCGCCCTCTGATTCGAGTGCATCATGATTATGGTGATCGATCGGTGCTACTCGATGTCTGGAAAGTACGACACTACACGGGTAATCCGCATGGGCGAGAAGCACAGCCGGTGCGCTGGACGTCCATGGCGTCGCTCGATCCCGAAGAGTTCCCTGCTGCAGATGTCGCCATCATCAAGGCGCTGCAATTACCCGAACGATACCTGATTACCGGAAACTTTGATTCGGCAGAGGATTTCTCGCAGCGACTTTCTGATGCAATCAAAAATAATATCCGACTCGTACAACTAAGATTAAAAAACGACTGGTATCAGGACAATAAGGCTCTCGGGCTGGAAGTTTTGCGCACCGCGGAAACATTATGCACAAATGCAAATGTGCGTTTGCTGCTCAATGTGCCCGAGCAGCTACGCGTAAAAAGCACATGCAAAAATATTCATGCTGATAGCACTATGTTAAATCGTTTGCAACAACGACCCGATTGCCAGTGGTTTTCAGCCTCCTGCCACACCATTGACGATCTTAAAACAGCCGAAAAACTCAATGCTGATTTTGCCGTGCTTTCTCCCGTACAAAAAACAAACAGCCATCCAGAGGCTGAGCCATTGGGCTGGCCTGAATTTCAAACTCTAATCGATAATATCAATTTGCCTGTTTATGCTCTGGGTGGTGTAGGTGAGCATGACATTGAAACGGCGCACCTGTATGGTGGCCAGGGTGTGGCAGGCATTGGTGCATTCTGGAGATAACTTGAGTAGTTTTAAATGAGACTGAGCGGCATCGCTGTAAAAAACTGTGAGTATGTTTCTTATGCTGTGCGCAATGCATAGTGCTGGAATGAATGTTTTGCCGGTTACACGATTGAGACTATTACGATTTAAGCAGTAGTTACCCGGGGGTATGGAACATGTACCGATGTTTCTCTCTCTCATAACAATGCGAAAAAGAGAGGAGTGAATCATGAGTAATTCAGACCATTCAACATCGGATGCCTGGAATGAGGGTCCTGATGCTGGGCAGGTTAGAAGTACGGGCTGGAAAGAGTTGTGGCTCAAGGAAGACTGGTGGGCCATCTGGCTTGGTTTAGGTATCGTTATTGTGGCGTTTTTGTTTTTTACCAATGGATCAAGTATTAAATGGATAGCTATTTTGCCACCCAGGAAGTGGACCGACTTCTCGGTTGTGACGCAGCACTTCGCCGCTCATTATGAGCAATACATCGCTCAATTTATTATGTGGGCAGTCGTCTTTGGTATCAGTCTGAAGGTGCTAGGACACAAGCTGTCAGAATTCTATCCATCGTTTTTGTTCATATACGTTTTCTCGATCGTTATTTTTGTGGTTGGGCAAAACAAATCGGTGACTAACCTCAATCTCGAACCACCTTTGCTGGCGTTACTGCTTGGCATGGCCGTTGCTAATTTTTCCAGATTGCCAAAATGGATGGATACCGGGTTCCGCGTTGAGTACTACATAAAGACGGGTATTGTGCTTCTCGGCGCTACCTTGCCGTTTACCTTAATTGTGTGGGCCGGGCCGGTGGCTATTGTTCAGGCGTCTATTGTTTCGATTTCGACATTCACCGTGATCTTTTTTGTTGCGAAAAAAATGGGGCTTGATCGACGGCTGGCTGCAACGCTGGGCGCCGGTGGTGCAGTGTGCGGGGTTTCCGGTGCGATTGCTATTGCCGGTGCGGTGGGCGCTAAAAAGGAACATGCGCCAATCGCGATCACTCTGGTGATTGTCTGGGCTATTGTAATGATCTTTGTTTTGCCGCTGGTATCGAAGAGCATGCATCTGCCAGTCGGCGTCGCCGGAGCCTGGATCGGAACATCAGAATTTGCTGATGCCGCCGGTTTTGCTGCCGCGCACACCTATGGTGAATTCGCTGGGCAGCCTGGTATCGCGGGTAATCCTGATGATGCAGTCAAGGCATTCACTCTGATGAAGGTGGTGGGCCGTGACGTGTGGATCGGTATCTGGGCTTTCGTTCTGGCCCTGGTGGCTACATCACGGTGGGAGCGCAAGTCAGGATCGAAGCCAAATCCTGCAGAAATCTGGTGGCGTTTTCCAAAATTCGTCATTGGCTTTTTGATAGCGTCAATTATCACGACACTCATTGCGACTCACTATGGTGTTGCTGAATATAGAAAGGTTGTGAAGCCTGAGATGGTCGGTCCAATCAAGGATCTGAGGACCTGGGCATTTATCTTCTGTTTCTTTAGTATTGGACTGACAACGCGCTTCCGTGAGTTGGCGCATGCGGGTAGTAAGCCATTCTTGGCATTTACTGCAGGTGTGGTGGTTAACGTGATTCTCGGCTTTATCCTGTCGACGATTGTGTTTGCAAGTTACTGGACGAACTTGAATCACTAATCTGAATTGAATGAGGCGGTTGCGTAGCACTGGCTACGGGCCGCTGCATTTGTAGTTTGTCTGTGCTTTAATTGATGATGTCCGAGAGGTAACCATGCAGGAACAACCCGCCAATATGCGCTGTATTCATTGTGCTCATTTTCGCAATTCACCCGCCTATCTAGAGGATGTGTATAAAGGGCTCAATACGCTCAGCTCAGGTAATGCTTCGGTTCGAATGGATGATGGAATTTGTCTGATAAACGATGAATATCTGTCCGCAGCGGACTGGTGCGATAGTTTTGAAAAGGCCTGAATCCGAATAGGGTTGTTACTGAAATGTTCGTTTGCCGCATATTAGCTTTTAAATCAAAGTAATAGTATTAGCGAGCGCATCAGACCGTTGGAAATGATATCTACTGCTGTTTCATTCGCTTTCACCGAACCTGAAGACAAAATAATACTGGCGGATTTTGTAATCCAGCGCTTAAAAGATGACCGTGCGAAAAAACCCTGGTTTAGCTGCAGCGTTGTTTTGTCACTACACATGACATAATTGAGTGCTCCCGTTTATGGCTTCAATATGGAACAAGTAGTAGAACAGGCCTGGAAGCCGAATCCCGGAGTAAAGCCATCTTGCCTGACACCCCATTTTGCTCAGACCGTATCGTGACGTGCCCTGGTCTATGTATCCCTGATGAGTGTGCCATACGAGCCTGAAATCCCGCCGTATAAGCAAAAAATGCTGTGAAAACATGCTCTTCGTCGAATTATGTGCTACACACATAGTGCTGCCAACCAGAATGATGGGGCTACATAATAATGGCAGGGATAAGCGATTTCTAATTAACAGGGTATGTAGACATGTCCGTTGCCGCTTCTAGTAGAAAACTTCACTCGAACAGACTGTTGTTTGCTTTGCTTGTTCCAATGATAGTGCTCTTTATTCTTGGTGCGATTGTATTTCATCAGTATATTCCAGTGCTAATAGAAAAAAGCATACTTAACGACACTATAAGTTCATCAGAGCAGGCGATCGCAAACTACATTACTCTAATATTTATAGCGATTGGCGTTGTGTCGCTGTTGCTAACAGCATGGATATTCAGAGTTAAAATAGCTTATCCACTGGCTGATGCCTCTGGTATTGCTAAGAAAATATCCGATGGTGATTTAAGAGCCGACGGAGAGTCGTTTTCGGATGACGATGTTGGTGCACTTCGGGTTGCGTTGAACACGATGAAAACAAAATTGGCCACCGTGATTAGTGGTATTCGTGAAGGTGCGCATAGGGTTAGTGATTCTGCTGAACAGGTTTCACAGGGTAATATTAACCTGAGTCAGCGTACCCAGGAACAGGCGTCGAGCCTGGAAGAAGTGGCGTCTACCATGGAGCAGATGACTGAGACGGTTAATCACAATTCAGAAAACGCTACACAGGCAAAAAATCTTGCGAGTGAGACAAATGAAATAGCTAAGAAAAGCCTGGTAGTTGTTAGTAGCACAATTGGTGCTATGGCAACCATTGAAAAGTCTAATAAGAAAATTGCCGATATTATTACTGTGATACAAAATATTGCCTTTCAGACAAACTTGCTGGCATTGAATGCGGCGGTTGAAGCTGCGCGTGCTGGTGAACAGGGTCGTGGATTCGCGGTTGTCGCGAGCGAAGTAAGAGACCTGGCCGGGCGCAGTGCGAATGCCGCGAAAGAAATAAAAGAGCTTATTGATGACAGTGTAAGCAATGTTGCAGATGGTTCGGATCTCATCGATGAAACAGGTGAGGCATTAAGCGAGATCGCAGTCGCAGTCGATAACGTTAGTTCGATGATCGCGGAGATCGCGGCCGCCAGTAAGGAGCAGTCTCTGGGTATCAGTCAGGTCAATAAGGCGATACTGCAAATGGATGAAATGACACAGTCAAATGCCTCGCTTGTTGAGGAAGCGGCGGCCGCCAGCGAAGCGCTCGGTGCTCAGGCTGAAGAGCTCACATCTCTGGTATCCTACTTTAAATTAAGCGATTCAATGCCTGCACTGGAGAGTGCTCGTAAAATTAACCCAGGAAGCAAGTATCGTGAGACAGAAAAGCTTTCATCTCAGGCGGCATTGCCGCCCAGGCATAATGAAGGAACCAGCACGGATGAAGATGATGAATGGAAGGATTTCTAACACCTGTTTTCTGGCGTCGGGTGTGTAATAAAATAACTGTTATCCCCCCGCTACTCATGGGCGAGATTGCTGCCCTGATCTAGCGCTGCATTCGATATCGGGTCTATGCTGTCGGCGCGCGAAAAATAAAGCCTGGCGGAGCTAATTTCCATATATTTCAAGACAATTCATCTTGCCGCGCGGTGTAAACCGGTCGACAGTTAGTCTGAAACGCATCTCTGATTTACGCTATCATACTGGTGATATATAACCATATTTACGAGATTTGTTCGATGTCAGATCATTTTAATGAAAAAGCAAAAACCTGGGACGCAGATGAGATGGTTAAAAAACTGTCGTCGGCAGTTGGTTCGTCAATCTTAAGTAACATATCGCTGGATCCGGGCATGGTCGTCATGGATTTTGGCGCAGGGACTGGTCTGATTAGCTCGCATGTAGCCCCCCGGGTGAAAAAAATTATTGCTGTGGATGTTTCCGCGGCTATGCTGGAAAAGCTGGCGGCCAAGACGGAACTGAAAAATAAGGTGAGCACCATCTGTCAGGATATTCTGGAACAACCGCTAGCCGAAAAATTCGATCTGATCATGAGTGCTATGGCGATGCATCATGTGGAAGATACTGACAGACTTATTCATAAATTCTCCGAGCATCTGAAACAAGATGCTTTGGTTGCGCTGGCTGATCTTGATAAAGAAGATGGTAGTTTTCATCCGGATGGTACGGAAGGTGTGTACCATTCTGGTTTTGAGCGAGATGATCTGCAGCGTATGCTGGAGAAGCATGGTTTTGAAGATGTGCGTTTTTACACGGCGCATACGGTCGAGAAGAACGATAATCGGTATCCAGTATTTCTGGTTTCAGCCAGAAAAGCTTAATGCTTTTTGCTGCTTATTCTGTAAAAAATAAAAAAGTCTTTTCTAATTGCCACTTAATCTAGTCAGATAAAATATCAATACGCTGTGTATTTTCAACAGCAGTATTTTCTGGTGCATATATTTCAATGAAGCAGACTACATAAGGGTGTTCCTTCGCTCTCGATGATTTTGGTTGTGGGTTGTCATCTTTTGCCTATCTTAAGCACCTGAAGATAGATTATCTCAAGATCGACGGTATGTTCGTACGTGATATAGTCGATGACCGATTAATCGCGCCATGGTTAAATCGATTAACGAAATTGGCCATGTAATGGGCAAAAAAACCATTGCTTAATTTGTTGAAAACGATGCTGTGCTGGCATTGCTACGCAGTATCGGAGTAGACTAGGTACGGGGTTATGGTATAGAAAATCCGATTTTACCAAGTGATTTCAAATGCCTGGAAATACTGGACGCCTGATATTAAATATCTGTCTTTCGGATCCGTGTTGTCTAGTCTCCAGTCATGTAAATGATACGGATTTTGTTGATCTGAATCATCGTCAGTAAATTCAGTTTTGACCCGGGCTGGCGCACTTGCTAATGTGTTTACAATGGACAATCATCTTTCTGATACCAAAAAATATCTACTGCTCATCAGCATACATGGTTTGATACGCGGCCATGATCTGGAGCTTGGCTGCGATGCGGACACGGGTGGCCAGATCAAGTATGTTGTCGACCTGGCGAAAGCGCTGGCACAGAGCGATGATGTGGCTCAGGTTGATCTGATCACACGTCGAATTATCGATCCTGCGGTCAGTGATGATTATGCCGCCCCAGTTGAAAAACTTTCTGACAAAGCGCGGATTGTGCGCATTAGTGCCGGACCTGACGAATACCTCCCCAAAGAACAGCTTTGGGACCATCTCGATAGTTTTACCGATAACCTGGTTGACTGGCTTAAGCAGCAATCGACTACGCCAGTGCTCGTGCACAGCCATTATGCAGATGCCGGCTACGTGGCCGTGCGACTGACACATTTGCTTGCCATTCCACTGATACATACCGGTCATTCGCTCGGACGCGACAAGCGCAAACGCCTGCTGGCGCGCGGCCTGTCACGTGAGGCCATTGAAAAAACATACAATATTGGACGGCGCATCGACGCTGAAGAAGATGTGCTGGCCAATGCTGACATGGTGATTACCAGTACCCATAATGAAATTGAAGAACAGTACAGTCTTTATAGCTACTACGATGCTGAGCGAATGGTTGTCATACCGCCAGGCACCGATCTGAAGCAATTTCATCCACCGGTTGAAAATGAAGATATTCTTTTCGCCAGACAGCTGGAACCGTTTCTCAACCATCCTGAAAAACCGATGATTTTGGCACTGTCGCGTCCCGACGAGCGTAAAAATATTCTTACACTGGTCGAGGCCTATGGTGAGTCTGAGGCTTTGCGACAGTCGGCTAATCTGCTGATTGTTGCGGGAAATCGTGACGACATCAGCGATATGGAGCCGGGTGCGCAGTCGGTGTTAACCAATATATTATTGTTGATCGACAGCTACAATCTTTATGGCAGCGTAGCAATACCGAAAAATCACCGTGCTGATGAGGTGGCAGATATCTATCGTCTGGTGACTTCAGGGGGTGGTGTGTTCATCAATCCTGCACTGACCGAGCCTTTTGGGCTGACATTGCTTGAAGCAGCTGCGAGTGGTTTGCCGCTGGTGGCGACGGAAAATGGCGGACCTGTTGATATCATTGCCAACTGTAACAATGGTATTTTGATTGATCCTCTGGATAAGAGCGCTATTGCATCAGCCTTGCTTCATTTGCTGCGTGACCGTGATGCCTGGCGACTGGCTTCTCGAAATGGTATCGAAGGTGTGCGGCGACATTACTCCTGGCAGGCGCATGCTGAAACATATCTCGCCAGGATTGATGAGGTCATTGCCCAATATAAACCGGCGCCACGAGCGAAACCGGTGACCCGTGCGCAGCGATATCGTGATCGTGCGATTTTTACTGATCTTGATCAGAACCTGATTGGTAATCCTGAGGCACTGCAACGTTTTATCGAAGTGTTGCGAGAAAATCGCAAGTGCGTCACTTTTGGTATTGCTACCGGGCGCCGGATCGATGCCGCACTGGCGTTGATGAAAAAGCGGGGCATCATGATTCCGGATGTGTTGATCAGCAGCCTCGGCACTCGCATTCATTACGGCCGTAACCTGACCGAAGATTACAACTGGAGGAATCATATTGATCATCACTGGAACCCGCAGCAGGTTCGACGAGTGCTGGCTGAAGTGCCTGGACTGAAAATGCAGCCCAGAACTGAACAGGGCTCATTCAAGTTGTCATACTATTACGATCCCAAAATGGCACCTTCGCTGGACGAAATTATCACTCTGATACGACAGGCCGAGTTGACTGCCAATGTGATGTGCTCCTTTGGTCAGTTTTTAGATATTGTGCCCTCGCGAGCATCCAAGGGACAGGCGTTGCGATATGTTTCACAGCGTCTTGATATTCCACTGGAACATATTCTTGCAGCCGGGGGCTCGGGTGCGGATGATGATATGATGCGCGGTAATACACTCGCTGTGGTCGTCGCCAACCGGCACCACGAAGAATTGTCAAAACTGGTCGATCAGGAACGCATTTACTTTGCTTCTCAGCCACACGCGCTTGGTATTCTTGAGGCCATTGATCATTATGACTTTTTCAATTCCTGTCAGGTGCCCTCCGTAGATGGTTGATCGACTCCTGTTGTGTACCGATCTGGATCGTACCCTGATTCCCAACGGCAAGGCGCCGGAGTCCGCAGATGCGCGTGAGCATTTTGCGGCCCTGATGGCTCGCCCCGAAGTGACACTTGCTTATGTCAGTGGCAGGCATCGCGCACTGGTTGAACAGGCCATTTCAGAATACGATTTGCCGTTGCCGGATTTTGTGATAGGTGATGTCGGGACCACGCTTTATCATGTGGATGCGCAACAGAATTGGCAATTACAGAACACCTGGGAAAATGCGATTGCGCAGGACTGGAACGGCAAACATAGCGCTGACCTCGAAATCCTGCTGCACGATATTTCTGCATTGAAGCCACAGGAAGCTGAAAAGCAGAATCGTTTCAAGCTAAGTTATTATGTGAACTCGAATCAGGATCAGGACGCATTGACAGCAAAGATTCAGACAAGACTGCAAGCCGGGAATATAAAAGCACGCATGGTATGGAGCCATGATGAAGCGGCCGCTGTTGACCTGCTTGATGTGCTGCCAGCGCGCGCTTCCAAATATCATGCGCTCGAAGCGCTGATGCAACTGCAAGGCTTCGATTATGCCAGCACGGTGTTTAGTGGTGATAGTGGTAATGATCTTGAGGTGCTGGCCAGTCCGATTCCGGCTGTACTGGTGGCCAATGCCCATCCATCTGTGCGCGCGCTGGCGAGTCGTCTCGCGAGCGAGGGTGGGTATCATGAACAGCTGTATATCGCGCAGGGGGATTTTATGGGCATGAATGGCAATTACAGTGCCGGCATACTCGAGGGTGTTGCGCATTATTTACCTCAGACACTGGCCTGGATGGGTTTCGCTGCGGCGGGCGTAATGCCATGAGCGCGAGTCGACTGTGTATTTTTGGTGAAGTGTTGTTCGACCGTTTTCCGGATGGCAAGCGGGTGCTGGGCGGCGCGCCTTTCAATGTCGCCTGGCATTTACAGGCTTTTGCGCAGGCGCCGTATTTTATCAGCCGTGTGGGTCAGGATGCCGAAGGCGAATTGGTGCGTACTGCCATGCACGACTGGGGCATGGATCTGAACGGTCTGCAGCGCGATCCACAACGTGCGACCGGGCAGGTCAGTGTGACCTTTATCGATGGCGAACCGAGTTACGAGATTGTCGAAGACTGTGCGTATGATGCTGTTGATGCAACACAGCTTGATGAAGTGAATTGTCG
>CAYRNH010000003.1:0-32493 GCA_964425515.1 uncultured Thiotrichaceae bacterium
GAAATAAGAAATGATACGGACATGCCGCGAATGGTAATTTTTTCCTGGGTATGGTACTGGATGACTACCGGGCAGTGATGCAGCTTGTGCAGTTTTCGTGCGTAAAACAACAGCGCCTTGTCTTTCTCGTTTCTTTTCGGGAAAAAAAACTTGGCTGTGCGAACAATGTCGGTGTGGATCTCACGGACACGGTAAACCTCGCCCTCCCAACCAGCGCCTAACAGATCTATGACTTCGTATTTGCCAACCAGAATGCGGCCACTGTGAAACTGAAAAGACTTAATTTCTGGTGGTTTAATTTTCTTTTTATTTGCCATGGCGGATCACGTGTGTATAAGGCTAGTATGGCCTATGTTTACCGTGAATTGGATGATTTTGAAAGGGATTTTTAATCTGAAGCGCCTGATTATGAAGATTTTTCCTCCTTGGCAACAAAACCCCGGAACAAGTCGACGCTTTTGTGCTACATCTGCTATTCTTCGCAGCACACCTGCAGGTATGATCACAGGTGACACAATGTTGTTTACCGAATAACGGAGGACAGGAACAATGAGTCAATTCAAGTATGGTTTGAGTGCTGTAGTGCTGAGTCTGATACTGGTGCCCGCGGCGGGTTATGCAAATTCATGGAGCTGCAAGCATGGAAATATGCTGCGTGAAGTTAAGATCGAATATGCAGGAGAAAGCCCGGTACCATGCAAAGTCGTGTATAACAAGCCCGACGAGGATAAGAGCAGCAAGGTGTTATGGAACGCTGAAAGCGAACAGGGTTACTGCGAAGCAAAGGCGAAGGCGTTTGTTGCCAAGCTTGAGTCCTGGGGCTGGGCCTGTACCAGTGATGCTGCTGCCAGCGCGCCTGCCGAACCAGCCACTGCAGCTGATCAAACACCCGAAAAAACCACGCAGCCAGTAGACGTGAAGCCCGAGACAGCTCCGGCGATGCCTGCGAAGTAACAGATATAGCATGCAACAAAAAAAGGCCGGGTCACCGGCCTTTTTTTGTTATAGACAGACTTTGGAGTATAGCGATGACCCTGAACGAACTACTTGCAATTATTGATACACAAGCCGACAAGCTCGATTTTTCTGAGGTAATAGAAGTCATCGATACGAATTACGATTTCACCCCGGCCAGTTTTCGAAATGGAGATCTGCTCAATCAGGCAGGTGAGAACTCTGGCTCGTGCAAAATATTTGCTTTTGCCCAGCTTCATGGCTTCACGCAATTGCAAACATTGCAATGTTTCGGTGACTATTATCGCGTTGATGTGTTGCAGCACCCGGAGGGTGACAACCACTCAAATATTCGTCAGTTTATAAAAACGGGATGGGCTGGCATCCATTTCGATAACCTACCGCTGTCACACAAATAAATCCCGACTTAAGCATGCTGTCTTTATCTATGGCAGCCATGCCTGACATCCGATGTCAGGCTGCTTTTGTAATGGTGATTTTGAGTGTGTTGTTATCGAATTCGGTATGCATGCTGCCGGGCTTGACGTCACCGGGCAGTGATATGCTACGTGAGAAAGAACCCGATTGCTGACTCTGGAAAATGGTGTTGCCATTTTTGTCAGTCCTGCTTTCCTCATGTTTTTGCTGGCCTGATACTGTCAGCACATTATCGTTCAGTGATACTGATATATCGTTTTTATTGGCGCCGGGCAGGTTGACCAGTACCTGATACTGCTTGCCCTTATCCTGTATTTTTATATCCGGGGATGACAGGCTGGTGCTGTCAAAAAAGTTCTGGAAACCCTGGTGATGATTAAAGCTGCCCATAGCCTGGTTAATCATATTGTCCATTTGCTGGCGCATTTGTGCGAACTGTTTGGCAGGATTCCAGTTGCCCGTGGCAAAATTTTGCCCAAAGATATTGCTATTAAATGGCGATGCATTGTTTTGCGAGCCAGAAGCCGAATTTGAAGACTGATTGTGCTGCTGCGTAATCGCGGGCAGTGGATTGATATTAGTACTCGCCACTGTATTTGAGACTGGGTCGGTTGCGGCGTGCATTGTATCCAGCTGTTGCTTCATGTTGAACATAAACCAGGTCTGGACACCGACTGCGATAAACAGTGCAATCACTAGTGCAGGAATAATGATGTTTCTTTTTTTGTGTGGAATATTTTCTGTCATGATATTACCCTCTGGGCGTAAAGCCCGAGTTTCATAGTTGAAAGTGCCACCGGTGCGCCGTGTATTCAGACGACGTAAATATGATTTTTCTGATTTTGAAAAGTTCCGAAAGCGTAGAGTGTGACTGACGGATTGATAATTCTTGTGCAATAAAAAAGGCCGGTTACCCGGCCTTTTTTTGTGCTTCGAAAAAAGGTGTTACTTTTTCGCAGCAGCAGCTTCGCGTTCCTTGGCTTCCTTGATAACCTGCTCGGACACATTGCGTGGGCAGGGCAGGTAGTGCAGGAATTCCATCGAGAACTGGCCGCGACCCGAAGTCATGGTGCGCAGATCACCAATGTAACCGAACATTTCGCTCAGCGGGCATTCGGCCTTGATGCGCACGCCAGTGGAGCTCGGCTCCTGTGACTTGATCATGCCGCGACGACGATTGAGGTCGCCGATAACGTCACCGACGTTATCTTCAGGAGTGAACACGTCGACCTTCATGATCGGTTCCATCAGCTGCGGGCCTGCCTTCGGCATGGTCTGACGATAACCGGCACGCGCTGCCAGCTCGTAAGCGATCGCAGATGAATCCACCGGGTGGAAGCTACCATCGACCAGGGTGACCTTGAAGTCGAGGCAGGGATAGCCCGCGAGCACGCCGCGGTCCATGCTGATCGCAAAGCCTTTTTGTACTGCAGGCCAGAATTCGCGAGGGACGTTACCACCGGTCACTGCGGATTCGAATACATAGCCGCTGCCAGGTTCGCCGGGCTCGACAACATAATCAATTTTCGCGAACTGACCTGAACCACCGGTCTGCTTCTTGTGGGTGTAGCTGTCTTCGACGCGCTGGGTGATGGTTTCGCGGTAGGCCACCTGAGGTTTGCCGACCGTGACATCAACACCGTGAGTACGACGCAGAATGTCGATCTTGATGTCGAGATGCAGTTCGCCCATACCCTTAAGAATGGTTTCGCCAGAATCTTCATCGGTTTCCACGCGGAACGATGGATCTTCCTGGATCATCTTGCCGATCGCGATCCCCATTTTTTCTGAAGCGCCCTTGTCTTTTGGTGCCACGGCGATCGAGATGACTGGATCAGGGAATACCATTGGTTCGAGTGTTGCCGGGAATTTGGGATCACACAGGGTGTGGCCGGTCTGAATGTTCTTCATACCGATCACCGCAACGATGTCACCGGCCTGGGCGCTGCTCAGTTCTACGCGCTCGTCGGCGTGCATTTCCACGATACGACCGATACGCTCGGTTTTACCAGTGAATGTATTGAGCACGCTGGTGCCTTTTTCCAGTTTACCGGAGTAAATGCGAATGAAAGTCAGGGCGCCATAACGGTCATCCATGATCTTGAATGCCAGCGCGCGCAGGGGTTTGCTTGCATCCACTTCCGCGAACTTGCCGGTTTCGTTACCTTCAAGATCCACTTCGGGCTGTGGTGGGACTTCGGTCGGGCTTGGCAGATAATCTACCACCGCATTCAGTACCAGCTGCACGCCTTTGTTCTTGAACGCCGAGCCACAATAAGTCGGGAAGAAATCGAGCGCGATCGTGCCCTTGCGGATACAGCGCTGCAAATCTTCGATAGAAGGCTCATTGCCTTCCAGATACTCGCCCATGAGATCGTCGTCCTGCTCGACCGCAGTTTCGACCAGTTTTTCACGCCATTCTTCAACCAGATCGGCCATGTCGGCCGGTGGTTCCTGGATGGTGTAATTTAGTGGGTCACCAGAATCGTCCCACACCCAGGCTTTACGCGTGAGCAGGTCGACAACACCAGAGAATTTGTCTTCTTCACCGATCGGCAGCACCATGACCAGAGGCACAGCGCCCAGCACGTTTTTGATCTGTTCGACCACTCTATAGAAATCGGCACCCAGTCGGTCGAGCTTGTTGACGAAAATAACGCGCGCGACTTCAGAATCGTTGGCATAGCGCCAGTTGGTTTCGGACTGAGGCTCAACACCGCCAGAGCCACAGAACACGCCGACGCCGCCGTCGAGAACTTTCAGCGAACGATACACTTCGATGGTGAAATCCACGTGCCCGGGAGTGTCGATGATGTTGAAGCGGTGGTCATTCCAGTAGCATGAGGTCGCTGCTGACTGAATAGTAATGCCGCGCTCGCGCTCCTGATCCATAAAGTCGGTGGTGGCTTCGCCTTCGTGAACCTCGCCCAGCTTATGGATTTTTCCGGTCAGCTTGAGAATACGTTCTGTCGTCGTGGTTTTACCAGCATCCACGTGAGCGAAAATACCTATGTTGCGATATTTGGCTAAGTCAGTCATGTTTCAATACTCTAAAAAATGTAATGTTCGTTAGCGGTCTGGTGACCGCTCGGTGTCTGGCTGCCATCATCGCCAATGCCTAAGACATTGAAAATGTGAACAAAACCCTCTGCACAAGCTTTCGCGTGCCTGCTAATGCTGTATGGGATTGTATTGAGGCTGCCCGTTTGTTCGCGTCCCTGAAACTCGTGCTGGTCTGGTACAGATATATCTAATTCAGGCCTGGGTTGATCTAGCAATTGAACCCGCGAGTTAGCGCGGGCGAATTATAAACCAGATTTGTTCTGAATACGCGATAGATGGGGCGATATCGCGCAAAAACAACCCGTCAGCGGCGATTTGGCCGGTTTTTAAGCAAATGCAGGCCTTTATATTAATGGGTGGCAGGTATATTCTTGCTGACCCTCTTTTTGCCAGACACCGAGATACCTCCATGAATCAGGACCACCCTGCTAACGAAGTGAATTCCGAAACCAGCGAAATCTGGCAAAAACACGAGACCGCGCCCGACACCCCGGCAGGCTTCACCGTGCGCACCACCGTACCCGGCAACCCCTATGGGGTGGATGTTATGCTGGAGCGCTGGCAGGCCGGTAGCGAGGAACCGCCGCACTCGCATCCCGGCGATGATATGACCGTGGTAGTCGAAGGCAAAATGGCGATCCAGTATTTCAGCCGCGGCGCCGATGGTCTGGTGCCAGAAGGTGAGCCGGTGATCCTGAGCAGCGGTGATACTGGCTACATCAAGGCAGGGCGCATCCACGACGCCAAATACCTCGAAGACTGCAAGCTGGTCTATGTGCATGACCGGGAGTTTGGTTTTACTGCTGAGTAAAAGCTTTAAAGCTTAAAAGCTTGCACCACAGAGGCACAGAGAACACGGAGAAAGATTCTGGTTAAAAGCCAAATTGCCTTAGCTTTGAGGTGGCATATGGATCAGTGGGTTTACAAAAATAAATATTTTTTACTCCGTGTTCTCCGTGTCTCTGTGGTTCAGCTTCTAGCTTTTCGTTTTTTAACAAAAATTATTTGGTTTTCTTTGCGTCTCTGCGGTTCAGCTTGTGATTTTAAATCTTTTCTAAATCCCGCTGTGCCACTTCCAGCGCTTCGCTGGCTGTCATCCAGGCTTCTTCGCAGGCCTCGGTCTGCTGGTCTATGTCGGCTTTTTCCCGCAGGTGATTTTGCAGTTGGGCCTTATTTGCTTCGGCGTAGATCTCGGTATCCGCGAGCAGGGCTTCCAGCTGTTTCTGCCGGGTATGCAATGTGTCCAGCTCGGTTTCCAGACGGCTGACCTCTTTGCGCAAGGGTTGTAGCTGTTTGCGCTGTTCGGCTTCCAGTCGCTTGCGGTCTTTTCTGGCAGCATTATTGTCGGGCGTTGACGTCGTGCTGCTGCCAGCTTCGGGGCTGGTTTGTTTGTTCTGCTCGCTTAACCAGCGGGGATAATCGTCCAGGCTGCCGTCGAATTCTTCAACGCATTTATTGTGCACTATTAATAAGGTGTCGCAGGTGGCGCGTATCAGGTGCCGATCGTGCGAGACAATCAGCATGGCACCGGAATATTCCTGTAATGCCAGCGCCAGTGCCTGGCGCATTTCCAGATCGAGATGGTTGGTGGGCTCATCCAGTAATAACAGATTGGGTCGCTGGTACACCAGCATTGCCAGCACCAGACGCGACTTTTCGCCACCGGAAAATGGCCCCACTTTGGCCAGCGCGCGATCGTTGCCAAAACCGAAACCGCCGAGATGGTTGCGCAGATCGGCTTCGCGTGCGGCAGGGTCGAGTTGCTGCAAATGTTCAACCGGGGTGTGCTCGGGGTGCAGCTGTTCCAGCTGGTGCTGGGCAAAATAACCGATGCGCGCGTCCTTGTGCTGTTCTGTTTTACCCGCCTGTGGTTTGATCGCACCTGCGATCAGTTTAATCAGGGTCGATTTGCCCGCGCCGTTGGGGCCGAGCAGTCCGATGCGATCCCCCGGCCGGATGGTCATATCGATATTGTCGAGTATGACTGTGTCTGCATAGCCGGCGCGCACCGCTTCCAGTTTGATCAGAGTCCCGGGGCGTTTTTCCGGCTCACGCAGTTTGAAATGAAACGGTGAATCGACGTGCGCGGCGCTGATCAGCTGCATGCGTTCCAGCGCCTTGATGCGGCTCTGCGCCTGCTTCGCCTTGGTGGCCTTGGCGCGGAAACGTTCTATGTAGGATTTGATGTGCGCGACTTCGCGCTGCTGTTTGTTGTATTGCGCCTGCTGGTTGGCGAGGCGTTCCGCGCGAATGCGCTCGAAAGCCGAATAATTGCCGGGGTATAGCGTGATGCTGCGCGCTTCGATATGGGCAATATGCGTGGTCACGCTGTCGAGAAAATCACGGTCGTGCGAAATCAATAATAAGGTACCGGTGTAACTGCGCAGCCAGTTTTCCAGCCAGATCACCGCATCGAGGTCGAGGTGGTTGGTCGGCTCGTCGAGCAATAACAGATCCGAACGGCACATCAGTGCCTGGGCAAGATTGAGCCGCATGCGCCACCCGCCGGAATACTGGCTGACCGCGCGGTCTTCATCACCTGCCTTGAAGCCGAGTCCGTGGAGCAGTTGCCCGGCGCGGCTGCGCGCTGTATAGCCGTCGATATTATCGAAACGCGTGTGCAGTGCGGCGAGCTGCAGACCGTCGTCATTTTTCTCGGCTTCAGCCAGTTGCGCTTCTATGGTGCGTAATTCGCTATCGCCATCGAGTACATATTCAATCGCGGCGCGTTCGTCCGCGGGTGTTTCCTGAGCAACGTGTGATATCACCCAGTCTTTTGGAAACCGGCAGCTGCCGGTGTCAGCATGCAGCTCATTCATTATGAGTGCGAACAAACTGGATTTGCCTGTGCCGTTCGCGCCGGTAATACCCGTTTTATAACCCGGGTGAATTTGAAAACTGGCGTTTTCGATCAGTAGTTGATGACCGCGACGCAGTGAAAGGCTGGAGAATTGCAACATGGGTGGGAATTGTAACGCGCAACCGACTACGTGGCACGACTAATCGCAACAGAAAATAACACCAGCGAATACCGATATCGGTATGTTGATTACACAATAATAAATATTCATAAGTTTGTAAACTATTTTGTAGACAAACGACGTTTAATTGTGTATCAATACAGGTGTCGAAACTCGGTACATGAGGTGTATACATGTCGAGAAAGAACGCTCGAAAAAAAGAACGGCATAATAGAAACTATACTTATGACAGCTCACCCGGTGACGCTGTCGTCATCAACCTCCAGTCCACCGCTCCACACCTAGTAAGTCAGTACCACCCTCCCGCTCCCCGCAAAAAAATCCAGGCCAAAAACAGATCGCAAGGACAGTTTATGGCTGCTATTAAGACGAACACAATTACATTTGGTCTAGGCCCGGCAGGTACGGGTAAAAGCTATTGCACCGCTGCAATGGCAGCAGAAGCCTTAATGGCCGATGAAATAGATCGTATTGTGTTTACCCGACCCGCCGTTGAGGTCGGTAATAGCCTGGGTTTTCTGCCAGGAAGGCTAGATGAAAAATTCGATCCTTACTTTAGTGCTTTTAAATCGTGCCTGATAGGCAACGCAGGCAAAGGCGTGATTGACTGTGCATTAAAGAACGGTAACATCGTAGTTGAACCGTTAGCGTATATGCGCGGTAAAACCTTTGATCGTTGTTTTGTCGTGCTGGACGAAGCACAAAACTGCTCGCCGGAAGAAATGAAGATGTTTCTGACGCGTATTGGACAAAATGCAAGAGTCGTTATCAATGGCGATATGACCCAGTCCGATATTTCAGCGTATTCGGGTTTGCACGATGCGATCAATCGTGTGCACGATGTTCCCGGTGTCTATGTGCACGAGTTTACCTGCGATGATATTGTGCGCAGTGATATTGTCAAAGACATTATCATGAAATATCAGCAGCGGCGTATTGCTGGCGGATAGCAGCTGAAATAATAATACTAAACTTCTTTGTGCATCAGGTCTGTTCGCAGACCTGATGCCGGGAGTGTTTTCGCTTTTTTACAGCAACACTGCAAACCAGATTAGCGCAGCGAGTATTATCGAAAACAGTACAGCGGCTGAACCCATATCTTTGGCTGCGCCTGAAAGTACGTGTTGTTCATCACCGATGCGATCAACCACAGCTTCAATCGCTGAATTTAATAACTCCACGATCAGAACCAGTAACAGGCTGGCAAGCAACAGGAGCTGGTCACTCAAATTGTGAGCGAAATAAAAAGTGGCGGGAACGAGCAGAATGCAGCACCAGGCTTCCTGACGAAACGCGGCTTCATTGCAGTAAGCATGTTTGATTCCTTTCCACGAATAGCGTGCGGCATTGATGATTCGCGTCAGGCCTGTGGCGCCGGTTTTACCCATGGTCGTTTCCTCTGTCGCATCTGGTGGTCTGTGATTGGTGGATGGTCGCTAAAATAAAATTCAGGCTGCGAGTTTATCATCCCTTTTGTACAGTTTTTCACCACCTTGTTCATTACTCTAGCTGTGGGTTGGTTAATTAGTGAGCAAACTAATTGAGTATGGAGTAGAGCCAGGCGCATCAGCAGGGGGCAACTGACATACGGCGCAGCAAGGCCGACGACATGAGCTATATATGCACGAGCGAATTAAGTTTTTGGTCGAATATGGTTTTTTTGTCACAATACCCGTCACGATGGTATGTTAACTTGTTGATTGTCCGTGCCATTCATATCAAAAGGAAAGGGTAAATGTATAAATATATCGGGCTTTTTCAGATCAGGTTATTGCTTTTTGTATTCCTGAGTTCGTGGGCTTTTAGTGCGGTGGCGGCTGAGGAAGTGAGCCGTGACCAGATAAAGGGCCTTGATGAGCAGGTTCAGGATATCAAAAAAAATGTTCTCGATCTGACTTCCGAGCTATCACGGCTGGAAGAAAAATTACTGTTCCCTTCCAATAGTCAGGTTTCATTGTTTGTCTCAATCGAAAAAGATGATCATTTTCGACTTGATTCTATCCAGCTCAAACTTGATGAAAAAATTGTTGCTGAGCATCTTTACACCTTTCGCGAACTCGAAGCGTTACAGAAAGGTGGTGTACAACGTCTATATACCGGCAATATAAAAACCGGTGATCATAAGCTGGTAGTGAGTTTTATCGGCAAGGCACCCGCAGGTGGTGAATATAAACGTAGCGCAAGTTACACAGTGGTAAAAGATGTCGGCCCAAAATTTGTTGAAATAAAAATCTCAGGTTCCGATGCCGCTGAACAGGATGCGAAATTCAGGGACTGGTAAGCATGCGTGTTCTCCTGGCATGGTTATGTTTAGTACCTGTTGTCGCAGTGGCGGGCATTCGTCCGCATCAAAAAATACACGATATTTTTTATGGCGAAATTCTGTATTACGCGTACCAGGATAAATATTTTCAGGCAATATCGCATATCGACGATGAGCTCAGTCAGTATTACGCGCTGGATGAGCCCGCACTATCCAGTTTTAATTATCACCGAGATCAGGCCGAATTCGATATCGGTGATATTGAATTGTCCTATCGTATGGACAAGCGTGCGGGCACTGCATTAAATCGTGTGCTGGATAAATCAGTTGAACCGGAAGAGCGTAATGATGCTGCATATCGATTGGCGCGCCTGTACTATCGCAAGCAGGATTATATTAATGCCTTGCATGCAATAGAACTTATCAAGGGAAAAATTCCAGACAAAATTCTTGATGACGAAGTTTTTTTACGCGCAGAGATTTATGCAAACACAGGCAAGTTTGCAGATGCGATTAGTCTGCTTCAGGGGTTGCGAGGTAAAAAGGATTACGAAGGCTTTACCGAATACAATCTGGCCATGGTGTACCTGCAAAGTGGTCAGCAGCAAAAGGGACTGTCGATGCTGGACACACTCGGTAATCTGGACAGCAAAAATTCTGCAGTCCTGGCTTTAAAAGACAAAGGTAATCTCAAGCTGGCCTATTTCTATCTTGATGCTGGTCAGCCTGAAAAAGCCATGCCCTACTTTAATCGAGTGAGACTCGATGGGCCATTTTCAAATCGTGCCTTGCTCGGTGCTGGCTGGGCCGAAGTTTCCGAAAAGCATTATGACCGTGCCCTGGTGCCGTGGAGCATTTTGCGCGATCGCCTGCCGAGTAATGAATCTGCACAGGAAGCCATGATGGCTGTGCCTTACGCTTATAGCAAACTTGAGTTATATGGTAAGGCAGCCGTTGGCTATGGCAAGGCGCTTGATATTTTTGGAACGCAAATCGATAAGCTCGATGCCTCAATTAAAAGTATTCGCGAAGGCAAGTTTTTAATGGCGCTGGTCGACAAGCGTGCAGCACACGATAAAAACTGGTTAATCAATCTTCGCAATTTACCCGATAGTCCGGAAACACGATACATCATGCAGTTGCTGGCTGGAAACGATTTCCAGGAGTCGTTGAAAAATTATCGTGACCTTGCAGATTTACGCCAGTACCTGACAGTGTGGTTACATAATCTCGATGTTTTTGAGGAGATTATTGCGTTACGACGTAAGTATTACCAGCCATTGCTGCCAGACATTGATAAAAAGTTTGAGAAGCTTGATTCCAGAATAAAATTACGCGTTGCGCAGCGTGCCCGTCTGAATGAACGTATCCAGTCATTATTGATTTTACGTCGCCCGGAATATCTGGCAAGCGCAGATGAGCGTTACGAAGTTGATACCCTGGCAAAAATCAAAGTGGATTTTGAAGCAAAACCCGCACAGTACACGGACGATGTACGTTATCGAATCCACCGCCTGCAGGGTGTACTGCAATGGCGCATCAATCAGGAATATGACAAACGTCTAACCACCGCGTACCAGCATTTGCAGGAACTTGATGGGCTTATTGATGGGATGAATAAGGCCTATCGTTCATTTGTGCGTACACGACAGGCAGCGACACAAAGTTATCAGGGCTACACCATACCGATCCAGCAATTACGTACGCGCCTGCAGACAGCGCAGGTCAAGCTGCGCGGTGTGATGGCTCGCCAGGGCAGAGTGCTGGAACAGCTCGCGATCCATGAGCTTGATCGCAGACGTCGTCGACTCGAGGATTACCAGGTGAAAGCGCGCTTTGCCCTGGCTGAAAGTTATGACCGCGCGACCAAGGCCCAGGAAGACAAAGAGGTCAAAGCCATTGAGGAAAAGGCAAACCAGACCCGACAGAAGAAAAAGCAGGATGAGGCAATACCGGCCGCCCCAGCCAAACCTGCACAAACATCTGAAAAGCAGACTGGAAAACCTTCTGCATCTGGAGTGCCAGCGCCATGAGCACGTACTTCAGTACAGTCGGTCTGGCAAGAGTCTCAGTGATTGTGGCGATGATGGCACTTGCCGCCTGTGCACATAATAAGGTGCGGGGTACGCTGGCTTCCCTGGCAACCGTAAAACCCGATGTTAAGGACGTAAAAATTGAAGGAAGCCTGGAAAAAGCGCTGCAGAGTTACCAGCATTTCCTTAAAGAAACACCCGAAACTGCGATGACGCCGGAAGCTATACGACGACTTGCAGATTTGAAAATTGAAAAAGAATATTCGGTCACCCCTGATTCTGTCGAAACGCCTGCAGTGACCGCCAGTACGGAAGCAAAGGCTTCGACTTCGGTTAATGCGCCAGCGGTAAAGGTTACCGCGCCAGAATCGAAGCCTGCAACCGCGAGTACAACTACATCAGGTCCAGCTACATCAGGCCCGGTGACGTCTGCGCAGTCGGGCAAGATGGATGTGCCAGTGGTGCCTGTGGTGGATCGTAAAAAGGCTGCGGCGGTTACAGATAATAAGAAACAGCAGATCAGCAAGCGGTCGGGTGCGATCGCTGACCTTACAGAATCGGAAAAGTCCTTCAACGAACGCGCCAGCCAGCAGATAAAACTGCCAGCCGCCAAAAAAGAGAAAGTGAGCCCAGGGGGTAATACGGATGACCTGCAAACAGCCGGTGCAATGGAGGCGATAAAGCTGTATCAGGGGCTGCTAAAAAAATACCCATTATATAAGCGTAATGATGAAGTGATGTATCAGCTGTCTCGTGCCTACGAAGACACCGGGCAGATCAAAAAAGCGATTAAGACGCTGGATGTCCTGGTGGTGAAGTATCCGAATTCCAGGCATATTGATGAAGCGCAGTTTCGGCGTGCCGAATATTTCTTTACCCACAAACATTATATTGATGCGGAAGAGGCTTACCAGGTGGTGCTGAACATGGGGCGCGGATCCGCGTTTTACGAACTGGCGCTGTACAAGCAGGGCTGGTCATATTTCAAACAGGAACTATATGATGACGCGCTAAAAGATTACATAAAAATGCTCGATCAAAAAGTTCAGGATGGTTATGATCTGAGCAATATTAAAAACAAGATCGAGAAGAAACGTATTGATGATACTTATCGTGTGATCAGCCTGAGTTTCTCATATCTGGGTGGTGCGGATTCAATCGAAGATTTTTTCAAACAGGTGGGTCCTCGCGAATACGAAGCCAATATTTATAGTAACCTGGGTGAGTACTATCTTGAAAAACGTCGCTACAGTGATGCTGCACAAACCTACAATAGATTTATTCAGCGCAATCCGCTGAGCAAGGAGTCACCCTTATTTAATATTCGCGTGATCGAGATATATCTTAAAGGTGGATTTCCAAAACTGGTCATCGAAGCAAAGAAAAAGTTTTCCATCACCTATGGGTTAAAGGCAAGCTACTGGCAGTATTATGATATTAAGAAATTCCCGGTTGTACTGGCTTATCTTAAAACCAATCTTACCGATCTTGCGGTGTACTACCATGCCCTGTTTCAGGATAAACGTCTGTATAAACAAAAGCAGGATAATTATCTTGAAGCGGTTCGCTGGTATCGCGCGTTTCTTGCCAGTTTTCCAGAAGATGAGCAGGCACCCGTGCTGAATTATCAGCTGGCTGGGCTGATGCTGGAAAACAAGGATTATCGTGGCGCTGCGCTGGAATACGAGCGCACTGCGTACAATTACCCACCACACAAAAAATCAGCCGAGGCGGGTTATGCGGCAGTGTTTGCTTACCGCCAGTATTTTAAAGTGGCGCAGGCATCGGACCGCATATTGGTCAGGCGCGAAATTGTGCGTAGTTCACTCAAGTTTGTCGAGACTTTTCCCGATCATAAAAATGCGGCTGTGGTACTGGCTGCGGCAGCGGATGACCTCTATGCGCTGAAAGATTATCCAATGGCGGTTAAAACGGGTCGCAAACTAATAGAGAAATATCCGAATGCAGACCCGAAACTAATACGTTCGGGCTGGCTGGTAGTTGCTCATGCATCCTTTGATCAGGCAAATTATGCCGATGCCGAAAAAGGCTATACACAGGTGCTGGCAATGACGGCCGCAAATGACAAAAGTCGAAGTGAGCTCATCGAGAACCTGGCTGCTTCGATATATAAGCAGGGAGAGCAGGCGAGGAAACTGGGAAAATATCGCGAAGCCGCAAATTTCTTTCTGCGAGTTTCAGTCGTGACACCGACAGCAAAAATACGTTCCACGGCAGAATATGATGCTTCAGCAGCTCTGATTACTTTAAAGGACTGGCCGGCAGCAGCAAAAGAGCTGGAAGATTTCAGAAAACGCTATCCTGAAAATAAATTACAGCCCGAAATCACCAAAAAGCTGGCGGTGGTGTACAAGGAAGACGGCAAACCATTGCAGGCGGCGGGTGAGTATGAGCGTATTGTAAGCGAAACAGATAACAAGGAACTGAAGAGAGAGGCATTGCAACAATCTGCAGACTTATACGTAACTGCAAAAGCCACAAACGATGCGCTGCGCGTTTACAATCACTTTGTAGAAATGTTCCCGCATCCGATTGAGGATGCTGTTGAAACACGTAACAAGATGGCAAATATATATAAGGAATCGGGCAACCATACAAAGTATCTACAGCAGTTAACCATTATTGTTGATGCGGACAAGCACGCAGGTAAGGAACGTACTGATCGTACGCGTTATCTTGCGGCCGAAGCAGCGCTGGTTCTTGCGGAGCCGGTGCTGAAGAGATTTTATGACGTTAAGCTAGTTAAGCCGTTTAAAAAGAACCTCAGGAAAAAGAACAGCCGCATGAAAGCCGCTATCGACACCTATGGAAAATTGCTCGACTATCAGGTGGGTGATGTGACTGCCGCAGCGACATACCAACTGGCCGAAATATATTATAACTTTAGTCGATCATTGATGAATTCCGAGAGACCGGACCATCTAAGTGCGCTTGAGCTTGAGCAGTACAATATTATGATTGAGGACCAGGCTTACCCATTCGAAGAAAAAGCCATTTCAGTTCACGAGAAGAACCTGGAGTTGCTCAGTGTGGGGATATATAACGCCTGGATAGAAAAGAGCCTTGCAAAACTTGCGGTGCTAATGCCCGCGCGCTATGCAAAACCTGAACAGGATAGTTCATATGTTGAAAACCTGGTGCCTGTGAAGAATAAACAGGCGCCGACGGCGCCAGGTGCAACTCTACCAACTGAAAAGCCAGTCGCCAAACCTGACGCTACGGCTGCAATGAATGGTGATTTGCAATGATGCTATTAAAAGCAAGCACAAGAGTTATGTTGATTATTGCGGCGCTATCATTTTTGCTTGTGGGCTGCGCAATAGCGCCCGAGCAAAAAGCGAGTACAACGAAAGAAGAAAATGTAATCGTCGACCCTGATGTGGAGCAACTGTTTGATAAAGCGGTTGTATTGTTGAAACAGAAGGACTACGACAATGCGATTACGTTGTTAAACACTGTGGTTGAACGCGAACACCGTCTGACAGCACCGTACATTGATCTGGGCATGGCCTATCGTCAGAAAGGTGATAACAAAAAGGCCGAGGCCAATTTAATGAAGGCGCTTGATATAGACCTGGCGAATCCGGTTGCGAATAATGAGCTGGGGTTGCTTTATCGTAGCCTGGGACGCTTTAAAGATGCAAAAAAAGCCTATACTAATGCATTGACGCAGCATCCGGATTATTTGCCCGTGATCAGGAATTTGGGTATTTTATGTGATATTTATCTGAATGATCTGGACTGCGCGTTAGATCAGTATGAGAAATATCAGAAACTAAAGCCGGGAGACAAGGATGTGAAAAACTGGATTGCCGATCTTAAGGGCAGGATGAGGAAGTAGGGATATGTTTAAATTATCGAAAACTTTGATCGTTCTCATGCTGGGCCTGAATTCAGTCGCCTATGCTGCAGACAAAGCCAAAGAGCTCTCCGGTATTTCTATTATTGGAAATGAGGAAGCGCCTAAGTCACTCTATATCGTCCCCTGGAAAAACTCAGAAGTTGGTGTTGAAACCAGCCTGACAACCGGCCTGCTGGACGAATCTAATAAGCTTGTTGATAAAGATGTGTTTATGCGAGAACTTGATTTTTATCGACAGAGCAAGGCGCGATAACGTATTTGTTAAAGATAACACGAGGTAAAGCAATATGGATACACTTGAAAGTATAGTTAAATTTTTCCAGACCGGTGGGGCGTTTATGTATCCCATCATGCTGGTATTTGTTATCGGTCTTGCGATTGCGATCGAACGCTGGATAAAACTCACTATTGTGCGTCGTGATAATCGTCGTGTCTGGACAATGGTGCATCCGGTGCTGGAAGAGGGCGAGTTTGATAAAGCACGTGACCTGGTTCTTGACGATAAATCTGCTATCGGCGGTTTGTTGACAATGGGACTGGCACGGCAGGGTTCGGTGCGCCGACGCGATGACATCGAAATTGCGATGGAAGAAAGTATGATGGAAATTATTCCGCAACTTGAAAAACGTACACCTTATGTTGCGCTGTTTGCCAATATCGCTACTTTGTTAGGTTTGCTTGGAACCATTATGGGTCTGATTGAAGCGTTTACCGCAGTTGCAAATGCAGACCCTGCGGAAAAAGCTGATCTGCTCTCTGCCAGTATTGCAGTGGCGATGAATACCACGGCTTTTGGTCTGATCGCCGCCATACCATTATTGATTGGACATGCCATGCTGACATCCAAAACAGGCGAAATTATCGATAGCCTGGAAATGGCCTCGGTTAAAACACTGAACCTGATCGCGGACTTCGCTAAACGTCAGGCTGCGTTGGCGAACAAAAATGGCTAGAGGTCACCACTACAAGCGGCCGAAGAAAGAGCCGCCTGAGCTCAACATCACTACCTTCCTTAATTTGATGGTGGTGCTGGTGCCGTTTTTGCTGATTACTGCCGTGTTTTCGCGACTCACTATTATGGAGCTGAATTTGCCCACCGGTCAGGGTGCGAGTGTGGCTAATAACAAACCTCAATTTGCAGTTGAGGTTGTCGTTCGCGAAAAAGGTCTGGAGATAAGTAATGGAAAAGTAATCATTGCGCGTTTTCCGAAAGTCGATGACAAGTACGATTTGCAGACACTGTCTAAATATTTGCTCAAAATTAAATCTCAATATATGAGCAAAACGGACGCTACAGTTTTGATGGAGCCTGATATCAATTACAACACCTTAATACGGGTGATGGACGCAGTGCGTGCGGCCGAGGTGATACAGGGTGATAGTCATGAGAAGCAGGAGATCGAACTGTTTCCAAATATTTCTATAGGTGACGCACCATGAAGCAGAATCGACGGATGAAACGAATGGAGCGTAGCCATAAAAGAAGACCAGCTGGTTTGCATCTGGTTTCGTTGATGGACGTGTTCACAATACTTGTGTTTTTCCTGCTGGTAAATTCATCTTCCAGCGATGTGCTCGAGCCACCGAAGAGTATCAAGTTGCCAGACTCTATTGTGGATACCAAGCCTCGTGAAACCATTGTTGTACTGGTGACGCCGGAAAATGTGCTGGTTCAGGGGACTGTTGTGGCATCCACGCAGGACGTTATTAATTCAAAAAAATCTGTGATACCGGCAATTCGTGACAGGCTGATTGAGCAAAAAACAAAGGTCATCGGTTTTAAAACAAAAACAGTGGCTGAATCTAAGGAGATTACTGTGCTTGCAGATCGCAGTCTTCCTTTCAAACTTCTTAAAAAAGTGATGTCAAGCTGCACCAGTGCTGGTTATAGCAAGATTTCGCTAGCAGTTATCCAGAAAGCTTCCCAGCAGAAGAAATAACGGTGATTTTGTGAGTGATAATATTTCAGATCGTCAGAATGATATTAATCGTAAGCTCGAGCAGGCTTATGATGATCTGATTGGTGTCGAAAACGAGCAAAAGCGCGTCGAGGCTGAATTAAAAGCCTTGCTCACCGAACGCAGTCGCTATTCTTTATTGAGTGAGATCAGCGACCACCTTGATCAACTTTATAAGCAGGGTGGCGCCAGCCTGTTCTGGGGTGAAGACTCCGATCCTGAAAAAATGCGTCAGCATACACAACGCCTGCGTACCCGCATAGCGAATTACGACAACAAGGTACAGGAGCTGCAGTCACGCCAGTCAACAGGTGAATCCGAAGCACAAAGTCTGGCAGCACGCGTCAATGTTCTCAATGAAGAGAGTGCGGTGCTGCAGGAAGTGGCTGAAGAAGTTAAATACGAATTTGTCATTGAACGTGAAATGACGCAGCTGCCTTTCCGGCCCATGGTCATGCCATGGCAGAGTGAGGGCGAAGATGATAAACGATTTAGACGCATCGTTGCTATTTGTTTGCTCGTCGGCCTGTTGCTGGGTTATTTGATTCCGTTGTGGAATATTCCGATTCCGGACAAGGTCGAGCAGATCAAGGTTCCAGAGCGTATGGCGCAGTTGATGCTGGAAAGAAAACCGCCGCCACCTCCGCCACCACCTCAGCCGGTTAAAAAGACACAGGAAGAGACGCCAAACAATAAGCATCCGAAAAAGGCGACTGCGCCCAAAACCGACAAAGCCAGGGTCGCGCGCAAGCGAGCCGAAAGAGCGGGCCTGATGGCGTTCAAAAAAGATTTTTCAGAACTTATGAATACCGGTTCGGTTGATAAGAAACTGGGTGCAAAAGCCAGCATCAGCAGCCTGGGTAAAACGGCGAGACATGCGACACGTTCACTGGTGACTGCAGAAGCGGGCAGTTCCAGCAGCGGTATTAACACCGCTTCGCTAAGTCGCGATGTGGGCGGAGCAGGTACCGGCATGAAAGGTGTTGCTTTCCAGCGCGTTGAAAGTGCTATTGGCACTGACTTTGCCGGCGATGATCGACCATTGAGTGGTGGCCCAGGCCCCTCGCGTACCGATGAAGAAATTCAGATCGTGTTCGACCGTTATAAAGCAGTGCTGTACCGTATCTATAATCGCGAATTACGTACTAATCCGACCTTGCAGGGCAAGATGGTATTACGTTTGACGATTGAACCTGATGGTAGCGTTTCGGCGTGTAAGATCGATTCCAGTGACATGCATTCACCGGTTCTTGAGAAGCAGATAGTTGCACGCGTTTTGAGATTTAATTTTGGACCGAAGAAGGGTGTTCCTGCAGTTACCATTTTATACCCGATAGATTTTCTGCCGGCTTCCTGATTGTGCATTGTGCCGATACATTGTTTCGGCAGGAAGCGAGTTTGCATCATTGATGTAATGGGCAGGAGTTCACAGGGCCGTGATTGAAGCAGTACGTGGATGTTTTCGCGTCACTAATTGATACAAAAAAATAATTATATTTCAGGCTTCAGGGTTTTAGCTGGATGAAGGGTGGTGTTGTAAACAACCGATGGGCGAAACTACTCGCTGGCGTAATACTCGCTGGCGCCGGTGCTTTGCTGTCTGTTGATAGCGCATTTGCGGCCGCCAGCCTGACACTGTCCAGTAGCTTTACTTCAGCCGACCCGGCGCGTGCCAGTGCCTACATGGATTCCGGCGGTACCTGGAACGGCAGCAGTGAAGTCACCAATACCACTGGTGATCGCTTCGTACTGAGCGTTCAAAATACGGGAACCGTGCCGATAGTCGATGAGGCTTACGATCTTGCAATCAATGTGACCGTGCCGGCGCATTTTCGTTTACCGACATCATCTTCGCCAGTCACAGTCGCTGAAACTTCAGGTACACCAGGTTGTGCTGTGATCGGAAGTCTGAGTGCAACACAGGCGGGCGGTCCGGGAACCGATGTTGCATTCAATATACCCGCTAACACCAGTATTCTACCGGGTTGTCGTTACAGTTTTGATTTCGGCCTGACTACCGACGATGTTCCACCATCAGCCAACTCGGGCAGTTATAACATTATCTATAATGTTAACTACGACCTGGTAGCCGGTGATGCATCGACCATGCAAACCAGCAGCACGAGCCACAGTGTCGAAGTGCGCAAGGGCAGCGTTAGCCTGGTCAAAACAGCAAACACACCGGTTGCGGGTAATGGTGATACGGTCGACTTCACTGTGTCTTTGCTCAATTCTGGCAAGGGCGGCATTTTTGATGTGGTACTCAGCGACACGCTCAGCCCTGATCTGACCAACCTGGTACTCACCGCGCCCGCAACACCGCCGGGTGTTGCCGGGCCGGGCGCCAATCAATACACATATAAATATATAGCGCCGGGTCAGCAGATCGATGTTGACACAAAAGCCACCGTATCCGTCGATCCCAATGCATTGACCTGTCCGAATTTGCGTAATGATGCCAGTGCAGTAGAGCGTCTGGGCACCACCGGAACATTTTTTGATACGGTTCCATTTGATCTGCAAAATCCATTCATCGATTACACGCCACCCAACATCACGATTCCGTACGGAGCTGCGGGTGTTGCTGTGACCGTGCCGGTACAGAACACCGGCACCGGGGTGGCAAAAAATATTTCGCTGACTGCGGCGAACCTGGCGGTATATAGCATTGTGGTAGACACCACGGCTTCACCCAACTGGTCATATGCGGGTGGCGGAGTGTTCAATTACAGCGGTACGCTGGCAGCAGGCGCGTCCGCGAACCTCACGTTCAATGTCAGCACCACCTCCTGTCCGGCGCCTGCGGATCAGAATATTACCTGGGTGCCCGGATATAAAAATGCCTGCGGTACCGATTTCTATCCACCGATACGATTTTCTTCGACCACTTTAAATAATGTGCCAGATGTGAATGTCACCAAAACGGTGTCAGCGTCGACATTCAATGTGGGATCGCCTGGCTTTTATACACTGACTTTGAACGGTACCAATACCGCCGGCCTGCCTGGTAATAGTGTCCCGAATAATACGGATTTTTCAGTCACCGATACGCTGCCGAACGGAATCACAGGCGCGGTGATCAATTCGATTCCTGCGGGTACCGTAGTGCTGGTCAATGGTTCGCCTTATGCCGCCGGATCAGCGATTGCAGACAGTGCCACGATTACCTGGCGCGGGGATCGTGCTGATCTTTCACCGCTTCCTAGTTTGCGAATTGATTTTACTGCGGGCTCAACCGGTGTTTGTCCTGTCGGTCAGACGATCAGCAATACCGCCAGCCTGAGCTACCCCTCCTGTAGCATTAGTAATAATGATAATGCCGGTTTCATTCTGAATGAAAATCCTGCGGGCGGTGCAATCACCAATATTGCTGTGGGTGGAGACGGTAATTTCCAGGCCGGCGCCAAAGACACCGATGGTGTAGCCAACACCCAGCCGCGTGAAGGCGAGCACATTCCTTTTACACTGTCGTACAGTTTTCCTTCTGGTTTTGCTGGTACCTGGTCGGGTACCCGCTTTACCGCTGATTTACGTAGCAACATCGGCACGGGTGTGCCACTGGTGCTGACCAATAACCGTAACAGTGTTCATCTTAAGATTACCCGCATCAGTGACGGCGCTGTGGTTTGCGATGCTAACCTGAATCCATTACTGGGCGATTTCACCGGCGGTGATGGTACCGGGCCGTTAGTGATCACAAACTTTGGCTCCCTGTCGCCAGCAGGCTGTAATGCTCTGCCAGCGAACATGGCCGATCATGATATGCAGATTACCTATGCGGCAACTTCGCCCGAAGGTAATCTCGACAGTAACAACAATCCGACCAATGCTAATAACATTGGCAATTATCTGGAGAACACCACACTGACGGTGAACGCCGGGCCAACCAGCTGCCTTGGTAACACCGATTTTGTACAGGCCGCTAACGTTAATATCGAACGTGCCGTGCTGGGTGTCAGCGCAACACTTAATAATGGTAACCCGGTGTCTGTGTGTTCGGTGGTACCTGCTCGTATCGATGTCGCCGGGCCGGCAGCCAATACCAATAGCGATAATATTCAGCTGCAATTTAACGATAGCAATTTTGAATTTGTTAAAGCAGATGGAAGTCCGGGTAATCCTACAACGGATCTTGGTTATTCGGGTTCTCTGGCGTCATTGGGAATGGTGGGTTCACGCTCAGGCAATGATGTCCTGATGACAGGCACACCCAACACAACTAATCTGACTGCTGATGGCAGCGTCAGTTTTAATGTGCGTCTGCGCGACACCACGGTGCCCGGTACCATGGCGGTGCAGCTGGGGTATGACAGTAATCATACTTCGCCCGATGGTGCACCATTAACAGACTCAGACCGCGATTATGTTTTAAATATTAATGGCACACCTCTAGATATATTGAGTGGCCAGCTGAAGATGGAATTTTTTCCAGCGGACGTTATTCTCAAAGACTCAACCAACTACACGTTCCGTGCACAGATTACCAATGTGGGCACCGGTACTGCGGTAGGCGCGAAGTACCGCCTGACATTACCGGCCGGAATGAAGTTTGAATCTGCGGATGTCACGCCGACCACGTTGGGTCCGTTTGATTATTCCGGCCAGACCATTGAATGGGCCCTGGGTGATCTGGCGGCAGGTGCCTCGTCGAATATCAATATAACCACCAGCATTAATCAGACCACCTGTTTTCAGAACCCGACCGAAAAAATTACTTCGGAAACAGAATGGGGTTGCGGCAGCCCGATCATCACCACCGAGACCAAACCCGGACTGGTTCTGGCGCCGCATCAGCTGACGCTGACGCACGATTCAAACAACAGCTTCTGTAAACTGTGTAACGAAGGTGAGGTGCGTCTGTTCGTTAACAATACCGGTAGCGTATTACTCACCAATGTCGATGTTACCGAAAACCTGATGGCCTCAGGTTTGACCTACGTACCCAATTCCACCACGTATTATGTCGATGGTGTTGCGGCGGCTGCACCACTGGCCGAGCCTACGGTGAGTGGCGCTAACTCAGAATTGATCAACTGGAACACGTCGCAGATTCCGGAGCTCGCAAATCTGTATAGCGCGTTCAGTGCAGGCGCAGGCAAACCGCAGCAAATAGAAATTCGTTTTCGCGTTAAACGCAACACCGCAGGTGGTTTTAACAATGAAGGTTTGATATCAGCCAATAGAAATATTCAGGCGACAGCAAGTTATGGCCTGTTCTGCGGACCGCCGCCGCAGACCGCGAGCAGTGCTTTGTTTGAATTACCCATCGATCAGCCGGTGCCGACAGTGACCAAGCAGGCAAGAAACGTTGATGCTAATCAGCCACCCTCTGCTTATGCGAATACGGTGTACGGTGGTAGTGCAGACAATGTGATCTGGCGAGTGCAGGTGACGAACAACGGCCCTGACAGCCGCGCCGATCTTGAAGCGTTGATTTTAAATGACAGCATCGACAACATCGGTGGCAACAATTTTTTGATCAATGAAGTCTGTGATAGCGAAGCGAATGCAACGCTGGCAGCCCAGGGCGCCTCACCAGGATCACCTGACTGTATTTCTGTTGGCTCGACTGCATCAACCAGCTTCAGTGTGAATGATCCATTCGGCAATCCAAACAATGATGAGACGACAAGTTTCATCGATGTGCTCAAGGGCGGCCAAACGTATATTTATTTTGTCGGCAAGATTCAGAATACCTGTACCAATCATACCAACAGTGTTGATATTGCCTGGGGTTGTCAGTCCGATCCACCGGATGGCGGCATTACCACGCCCGCGACCAGTGGTGGAGTGACGCCTGCGTACAGTAACGCAGATACTGCTGCTCTGAGTACCGCGGTGAATCCTGCCGGCGTGATCATCAGCCAGACGGTGACAGGAAGGAATCCGGCGCAACCGCTGGGCGCAACCGGTATCGTCACGGTCACGATTCGTAATAATTCGGGCGGCAGCGTGCGCGGTATCACGCTGGACGATGTACTGCCCGCAGGGTATGCGCTGGACCAGACATTGATGACCGCTGTTGATACCCCGGCGTTTGGTGCCTACACCGGGATGATCGATACCGTCAATCTGACGAATCCACAGGCGGCTGCAGAAAACAATACCAGCCCATCTTTTACGCTGACCAGTTCCGGTGGTACTGCACCGCAAAATAATCTGCTTCGTCACGGCGATGTGCTGACCATTACGCTTGGTATCGTCAAGAAAAATGGTTTTGATATTGTCGCCAATCCCGAAGTGCGGGTAGAAAATACCGGTGACGGTACCGACCCTTCGGTAGCTACGCCGCTGAATAATAAAGCAACGGTTGTGTTTGAAAATACCTGTGGCAGTGCTTTCCCTGCAGTGGTGAATAATCTTTCGGTATCACCCGCACCCGAAGATCTGGATATCAATATTAATCCGACGAATGCGGATCTGATATATATATTGAGTGACCCAACTGCGTCTCTGAGCCTGGATGTGCAGCTGACCAATAATGGTGGCAATGATGCCAGTCATTATTTTACTTATGTGACGGTTGGTAGTGGACTCAAGGTACTGACTCCTGTGCCGACTGGTTGTGCTGTCACCAGTAATCCACCAGCGCATGCGGTATGGGCGCCCGCATTGCCGGCAACGGCAACAGTGTATCAATGTACTAAGACGGACCCGCTACCGCCTGGCTCAACCGACAGTTTTGTTTTTAATGTACAAAAGCAGAACACGGGTGCTGATTTAACCTTCCGTGCCGATGTGGTGGGCGAGATTACCTTAAGCGATGGCACGCCGCTGACATATCCGACACCCGACACGACCATTGCCAATACCGCAAACAATTATTCACTGGATTCGATCCGTGCGCGCCTGATCGGTTTTAATCTTACCAAGGTGATTCAGGGAAACTGCACCGAAAACAATCCCGCGCCAGTCAATAATAATCGAGTGCAAATTGGTGAGGACTGCACCTATCGCATGGAAGCTGGCTGGTTTGGTTTTGCAACGCCGGGTTTTGGCAGCATTCAAATCAAGAATGCGGTAATCACCGATACCATTCCAGTGGGTCAGGGTTTTATTTCACAGAACACCAGCAATAGTAGTGCTGGCATCACAAATATAACAAGCACAGCATCGGGTCTGACGCCACCGGCCTATAGTCCGTCTATTAGCTGGCAGTTTGATCCATTTGCCGGTGATGAGACCTTCAGTGTGGACCTGGTTACGCGCACGCTCAATGATCCACTGAACAGTTCGGCTTCGCCTAATGTGCACGGTGCATACAGGGCAGACACGGTCAATGCGAGCTTTGACGTTGATTTTGGTGGCACCACGAAGTCGTTTGGATCGACCACGCCCGGCTATCCACCGATATCTGTGCGCAGGGCTCCTGTCAGAGTCATCGAACCACATCTGATTATTACCAAGGAAGTCTGCGATGAAACGATTCATGGTGTTGGGCCTGCGTGTACCGCCTTCGTACCCCTGGTCAATGAAGGCGATACCAATGATAACTATGTTTACCGGGTAAGCATTCTCAATGAGGCTACATCCGGCGGCTACCAGCGCGCGCCTGCGTACGATGTTGATATCACCGATGTGCTTGATAGCAGTGACCTGCTCACACTGGATCCCAGCTATCTGATCTATGAAGTCGATAATACGAATAATGGTACTGTCGATGCCTCAGGTTCCTTATCTCCAATGGTTATCACCGATAACACCCCCAACAATGGAACGCCCGGTGTTCTGAGTATTTTATCGAGTACAAATCCGGTATTGCAGAAAATCGACCCCGGCCAGAAGGTGATGCTTTATTACCGCGCCAATCCGGATGATGCTGCGGCACCGGGACAGCAGCTGAAAAATTCTGTAACAGCTCACTACGACACCTTGCCGGGCGTGTCGGGCAACCAGAATGCACCACAGGAAGCCAGTGGTACTGCCGGTGGTGCGCGTGAATACACCACCACGCCACAAAGTGCCACCATAGAAATCACTTCACTGACAGTGCCGCCCAAATCCAAAGGCATACTGGCGCTTTCAAATACACCGTTGGGTGGTGTGGCACCGTTTGTTGGGCCGCAGAACGCAGCGGTCGGTGAAGAAATTCAATACCAGCTGCAGGTCGATATGCCCGTGGCGAACCTGAATACTTTTGTTATTCGTGATGTGCTGCCTGTTGGCCTTAAATGTATTGAAGCGGAAACCATCAATCTGGATGCAGCACCTTATAGCACCGCAGGTTTTTCACCGGGTGGTACGTTCGTACCCACCTGTACTAATAATGGAACCAACGATGTTGTGGAATGGGATTTTGGCGATCAGAAACTGACCAATGGCCCCACCTTTAACTTTACTGCGAAATTTATCGCACGCGTCGAAAATATCGCCAGTAACCGCGATGGCGTTCTACTTCGCAACGGCGGTACCGGTGCGGGCAGCACCCTGGCAACGCTGAGTTACAAAGATGCCGGTGGTAATCCGGTAACGGTGAATTTAGGGCCCGCTGACGTGACTGTGAGCGAACCCAAAATCGTACTGAATAAAGTCTATGGTGTGACGAGCGCAGATGCAGATGATGAACTGACAGTCACAGTCACCGCCACAAATACAGGAACATTACCTGCGTACAATGTACGCGTGTTTGATGATCTGGCAGCAGTCACGGACCTGACCTATGTTTCAGGCAGTAACTCGGCCAATGTGACCCAGGATTTGAGTCTGGGCGCTAATCGTCCGGTATTTACTTTAAATCCGGTCGCGCCGATTGCAGCAGGCGCGAATGTCAGTTTCACTTTTAAAGTAAAGGCAAGTTCGACCGTACAACCGCTCGAAGTGCTGGATAATACGGTGCAGGCGGCATGGACCTCTTTGCCGGGTTCTGGCACGGCATTGAATTCAGGCGGCAGCATCGGTGCAGATGGCAGCGCGACCGGTATGCGCACCGGGGCGATTCCTAATGCGGGTGATACGCTGAATAATTACGAAGCGACCTTCACCAATAACGCATTACTTGTTCCATCAGTCAGTGTTACCAAAACCGATTTAAATCCAGCAGTGGTGCCCACCATTGGTGAACGTAAAAAGTTCGAACTCGATATCGCGATTCCAGAAGGCGTTACCAATAATCTTAAAATCAGCGACGATCTGTTTGCTGCATCCGGATTGCCGCCAGCCGCCGCTTATGTTCTGGAAGACAGTGCTGGCTATAACATCAGCTACAGTTTCTCGGGCATAGCCAGCATCAACGGTGCTGCACCTGCAAAAACTGCATTCACCGCATTGCCGACTAACGGTGCTAGCGGAGTGATCACCTGGAACATTGGTAAAGTGATCACGAATACAGAAAACGATGCGGTATCGAATGCGATCAACCCGTCGATACATATTACCTATTACGCGCGCATTAATAACGACACCAGCACCCATGCGGGCGATGCCATGCTCAATTCGGCGAGCGCTACATTTACCAGTGGCGAAACCGGTGCAACCACAACCACAACACCGGTGGCCGCGCCGCAGGAGACCGTGAAGGAACCTGCGCTGACAGTCACCAAAACATTTAACAATGTAACACCGGGAAAAAATCCGACCGACCTGCCCGACGGCGGTGACACGATTGAATATGTGTTAACGCTAAACAATACCGGCACCAGCACTGCATTCGATACCAATATTGTCGACACGCTACCCGCCGCTTTGCAGCTCGATACCAGTTTTACCCCGACTGCAACCATCGGCGGCACGCCCGTGTCTGGCTTCGTTTCCACGCCAGACGGTTCACCTGGTGGGCCATTGATCTGGGGTCGTGGAAAAGCCGTGCCGGACGGAAGTCTGGATATACCCGCTGGGCAGTCGCTGATACTGACCTATCGAGTGACTTTGCAGAACAACGTGCTGGCTGATCTTGCGATCAACAATAGTGTGCTGGTTGACTGGACTTCGCTCAATGGCAGCTCGCCAGATGAGCGCACCGGTGCAGGTTGCCCGACCATCACTGCGCCCAATGATTACTGCAGCGGGCCGATAACCGCGGTGATGAATGTCAGTGATAACAACAGCATTGTCAAAACTCGATTGACGGATACTTCACCGACATTGACTGCACCGAATGATGTGCGCATTGGCGACATCGTAGATTACGAACTGCACGTTAATATCCAGGAAGGCACCAGCCCTGATGTAAAAGTGACTGACACCCTGCCCAAAGGCCTCGCCTTTGAAGGCGTGTTGAGTGTTAACGGTGATACTACGGCACCGTATTCTCAGTCAGGGCCGTTTAGCTATAGTGATATCGCTGCCCCCACCGTTTCGGGTAATCCCGCCAGCGGGCCGAGTACCGTGACCTGGAATCTGGGAACCATAGTCAACGCGGCCGACAACAATACCGCGAACAATGATTTTGTCATTGTGTATCGCGCGCGTGTGCTCAATCTTGTGCAGTTGCAGCAAAATAGCATCAGCCTGACCAACACCGCAAACCTGGATTACACCACGGCCAACGGTGCGGCAACGACCAGAACAGGTAGTGAAACGGTCACCATACTGCAGCCGAATTTAAGCGTCACTAAAACGGCCGCACCCGCAGGCGGTGACAATCTTATCGATGCCGGTGAACTGATCGATTACACCGTTGATGTCACTAACAATGGTACCGCGCCTGCGTATGATCTGGAGCTCAGCGATATTATTCCGGTGGGTTTACGCAATGGCGCGGCGACCATCACCATGGTCAGTACCGAGCTGCCGGTGGGAACAACAGTGACCAGTCTGCCACCGGTGTACGATGCGGTGACCGGCAATGCCATCTGGAATTTTGATACCGGCACGGCAGACGCCTACACCATTCAGCCAGGCGAAACATTACGTATTGTCTATCGTGTGCAGGCCGACCCTACACTTGGCCCTGGTCTCACCATGACCAACTCGGCTCAGGCCAGACGTTATTATTCATTCGACAATAATGCGGTTCCGGTTGCGGGGACAAGCACCGGTGTGCGTGAAATATACGGGCCCAGCAATACCGCGACAGCAACACTGCAGACGCCGGCAGCAGGACCACTGGCGATACAGAATCCGGCGAGCCTGAATGCTTCTATCGGTGTGCCGTTTACCTATCGCATCACTGTGCCGGCGACGCCGCAAAATACTGCGCTGAACGATGTGCGTATTCTCGATAATTTATCTACGTCGGCAGCGGATATGGTGTTTGTCAGCGTGAGCAAAGTTTCCGGATCTGGATCATGGACACCGGTGAATGTGGGGACTTCGAAAAATATTATTATTCAGGATTCGGGTGCCGGCGGTATCGATATCCCTGCCAACCAGCAGGTCGTGATTGATCTCACTGTGCAGCTGCGTAATCAACCGGTGAACGTAGCTGGTCTGACCTTTAACACGACTGCCAGTTATACCTTTAATAAGGTCAACGGCGATAACACCACACAGGGCGTGACTGTGCCCGTTACCACCGCACCCGATATGGTGGTGGTCGAGCCGGATCTGCATTTACGTAAATTCGGGCCATCACCTGCGATTGTCCAGTTTGGTAATCCGATTCCATATCGACTCGAAGTTGAAAATGTCGGCACCGGCCCGGCCTACGACATTACCGTGCGCGATCACTTACCAAGTGTGCCCGATGCCGGCCCGCCACAAACCGGCGGCACCTGTAATACCGCGCCCGATAATTTTGTAGTGCAGATCACCAATGATTCGCTGGTGGTGTTGCGCACGCTGGTGAAGAACGTGGATTACACCGAAACGCACACAGCGGCGCCGACCTGTGAGCTGGTGATTAAAACCACTCCATCCTATACCTCGCCGAATGCGGTGCTGGGTGCAGATGAAAGACTGGTGATCAACTACGATGCGTATCTTGATGTGAATACGCTCGATGGGGTTTCGCTTACCAACATCGCGGGCGTTACCGAATGGTTCAGTGCGGATACCGCAGGTGCAGGCGCTACCGGCGAAACCCGTACTTATACCAAAACTATTACCGATGGCACGGTGGGTACTTTTGACCATCAGGATGCGTACACCGTGCAGACCCAGTCGCCGGTACTGGTGATTCAGAAAACAGTGGTGAATCTGACATCGGGACAGAACCCGGGCTCGAATGCAAAACCGGGCGATACACTGCGTTACACGATCACGATCAAAAACATCGGCCCGGTAGGTATTTCAAGTTTCAGTCTCACCGATGAGCCGGACCGGCTGACAACGCCGCCGGGTATTTTTGTTCCCGGCTCGATGACAAATATTGTGGTGCCTGCGGGCGCTGACAATACCAATACGAATATCAACGGCGGTGCGCACGGTGCGGGCAGACTCGATGTGCGCAACATGTCACTGGATGCCGCGGGCGGTGCAAACGATACCCGCACGATCAGTTTTGATGTCACCCTGGAACCGGTATTGCCCAGCGGCACGATTGCGCGTAACCAGGCGCTGGTGAGCACGCCCAATTTCAGTAACCTGCAATCAGACGATCCTAATATTAACGGTGCCGACAATCCTCTGGTGTTCGGCGATGAAGATCCAACGCAGACGCTGATCGGTTCGGTACCGACCTTCCGCCTGCAGAAAACATCAAAAGATCTGACCGGTGATCCGAATGTGCTGCGTCAGGGCGACACGCTGCAATACACCATCACTGCGAAAAACATTGGTATCGAAAACGCAGTGAACGTTATGTTGCGCGATCAGGTGCCGGCCAACAGCAGCTATGTGACAGGCAGTACCACATTGAACGGAGTGGCGATTGCCGACCCGGCTGCAGGCATATCGCCTTTGCAAAACGGCATTCTGATCCACGCGCCCGAAGACAGTACCGCAGGCAATATGCGCGCAGACAGCAGTGCGACCACTGCGAACGTTGCCACCATCACCTTTAGCGTGGTGGTGGATTCGAATGTGGTCAATGGCACGGTGATATCCAACCAGGCCTTTGTCACCGGGCAGGGCGTGGGTAGTGGACCGTTCCCGACCCAGCAGTCGGATGATCCGAGTACCGATGTGTTTGGCGATCCAACGCAGAATATCGTTGGCAACCTGCCGATACTGAATGTGCAGAAAACGGTGGCGCTGCTGAATGATGCAGGTACCGCGGGCCAGGTCGATACCGGTGATACTCTGCGTTACACGTTTAAAATCAGTAATGCCGGTGCGATACCCGGCACCGGTGTGGTGTTGCGCGACAGCATCCCTGCGAACACAAGTTATATCGCCAACAGCGTTACTCTGAATGGCAACGCCATCGCCGATGCGTCGCCCGGGGTTTCGCCATTGATCGCAGGCATCGATATAAATTCTTCCGATGTGACGCCACCATTGCCAACACCGGGCAATGGCAAGGTTACCGCCGGACACTCGGCCACGGTCACCATCGATGTCACCGTGACCGGTGCGCCCGGACAGCTGATTAGCAACCAGGGCACCTTAACTTCAAACGAACTGCCTGATGAGCCTTCCGATGCAGATGGTAATGACGCCAACGGTGATCAGCCAACCGTGGTTGCGATCGGTAATGGCCAGCAACTGGCGATTACCAAAGAAGTTCAGGTGGTCGGTGGCGGTGTCGCGCACGCGGGCGGCCAGCTTGAATATGTGATTCGTGTTGAAAACGTCGGCACGGTTCCGGCCAGCGATGTGCTGATCACAGACAATATTGATGCGCCTGTCTCGGGACTAAAAACCTATGTTGCAGGTTCTGCACGCATGAACGGCTCGACCAGTGGAGTGAGCGTGGCGGGTACAAGCCTGAGCGCAGACTTCGGCACAGCTTATGGCGTACTGGATGTCGGCAAGTCCGTGACCGTGAGTTTCACCGTGGATATTAACAATGCACTGGCCGACGGAACCGTGATTGATAATACCGCCAATGTGACCTGGAATGCGGCGGCGCAGAATGCCTCGGCCACTGCCAGTGTTGATATTGGTTCCGCGCCCGGTATCGCGGTACTTAATGGCACGCTGTGGCACGATGCGAATTTCAACAATCTGTTAGACACTAACGAGCGACTGCTGCAGAACTGGGGTATTCAGATTTATCTCAACTCACAGTTACTCGATACTGTGTACAGTGATGCCAAGGGAAAGTATCGCATCATCGGTCTAATACCAAGCAGTGTTGCAGGTGGCGAATACGAATTACGTTTTGTCGCACCGAATGCTGGCGGTAGTACCGCTTTACTTGGTAAGGCCGATTCCACGCATTCAGCAGTTCCCTTTGTAGACAGCTTGCAGAAGATCAGCAAGATCAGTGTGGCTGCGGGCAGTAATACCTTTAATCTTAATTTACCGATTGATCCGAACGGTGTGGTTTACAACGCGGTATTGCGCACGCCGGTTGCAGGCGCAACACTGACCATGCTCAATGCCAGCAATGGTATACCTGTGCCGGCAAGTTGCTTTGATGACCCAGCGCAGCAGAACCAGGTGACGAACACTGATGGTTATTATAAATTCAATATGAATTTCAGTGTGCCCGGCAATTGTAATGCGGGTGCGGCGTATGTCATTCAGATCAAACCACCCGCAAGCGGTTATGTGGGTACAACTTCTACTATCATTCCGCCCGCGCGTGCATTGACCGATCCACCGTTCAGTGTGCAGACCTGTCCGGGCAGCGCGAATGATCAGTTGAGCACGGTACCGGACCGTTGTGAAATTCAGAACTCGGAATTCGCACCGGCAACTTCAATCGCACCGCGTACTCCGGGCACGAATTATTATCTACAGTTCACCCTGGGTAACAGCAGTGATCCGTTCACCAGTCAGATATTCAATAATCATATTCCACTGGATCCGGATCTCGGTGGCGCGATCGCGATTTCGAAAACATCCGCGTTGCTTAATGTGACTCGCAGTCAGCTGGTGCCGTACACGATCACTTTGAATAATACGCTGGCTGCGCCATTGCAGGATCTGAACG
>CAYRNH010000004.1:0-6508 GCA_964425515.1 uncultured Thiotrichaceae bacterium
TTCTAAAAGCGAAACCGCAGAGACGCAGAGATCGCAGAGGAATATATTTGGTATTTTATAAGCCCAGCTTCTGTCAGCAGAAGGTGATACATGCCTTCTTTTTCACTCAACAAATAAAATCCTTTCTTTTTCTTTTGAAAACAGAGATCTTCTCTGCGCCTCTGCGGTTTCGCCTTTGTTTTTATTTGCTATACATCTCAGGCTTGCGATCACGCAGGAAGGTCCATATTTCACGTAATTCTGCAGTGCGCGCCAGATCGACCGTAGCGGAAATAATTTCTTCGTGATCATCCGTTGCCTGTGCCAGCAATTCACCCTGTGGGCCGCAGATAAAACTTGAGCCCCAGAAACGGATTCCACTTGACTGAGTCGCATCGGGTGCGGCCTCGAATCCGACGCGGTTGCAACTGGCAACCGGAATTAAATTTGCGATTGCATGGCCGCGTTGTATCGTGATCCAGGCTTCGCGGTCACGTACCTGCTGTGCTTTCTCGTCCACAGGTTCATAACCGATCGCGGTGGGATAAATCAGAAGATCTGCGCCGGCCAGCGCCATCGCGCGTGCGGCCTCGGGAAACCATTGATCAAAACAGATGAGTACGCCAAGTTTACCGATACTTGTGTCTATCGGGTGAAAACCTTCGGTGCTGGATTTGAAATAATACTGTTCATAATAGCCGGGGTCGTAAGGAATGTGTGTTTTGTGATAAGTGCCGGCAAGTTTGCCGTTGCTGTCGGCGACCAGGGCGGTGTTGTAATAGTCACCGTTGGCGGTCTTTTCAAATACTGAGCCGACAATCACAATCTGATTTTTTTTCGCAAGCGTGCACAGCCATTGCGAGGTTGGACCGGGCACGCTTTCGGCGCGCGCAAAGACTTCATCGTTTTCCTGCTGACAAAAATACAGGCCGTTATGCAATTCTGATAATACTACCAGTTGTGGTTTGTCGTCCTGTGCGCAGGCTTTGGTGATATTGTCCGCCAGCATTTTCTGATTAGTGGCAAGATCATCGCTGTACGACTGCTGTACTAATGAAATTTTTAGTTTTCGGCTGTTCACGATTTCAATGTACCCTGGGTCAATTGCATGCATAGACAATGAAAGCTGCCGCACTGTTCTACCACGGGCAGGGCATTGATGCCGATGATTTCGTGCTCTGGGAAAATCCGTTGCAGTTGTGTCATGGCGAGCGGGTCCATCGGATCATCATACAATGGACAAAGAATGGCACCATTGATGATCATGAAGTTCACATAGGTGCAGGCGAGTGCCTGACCTTCTATACCAGACTTTGGCGAAGGAATTGGAAAGGCAACCAGAGTATAGGGCTCGCCGTTGGGTTTTTTCAGTGCTTTTAATTCGCTCTCCATGGCGCTGAGTTCTGCGTAATTAACATCGTTAGGGTCATTACAGCTCGCGTAAGCAATAACATCGTTGGGACAAAACCGCGCCAGCGTATCGATATGGCCATCGGTGTCATCGCCTTCGATGTGGCCGTGTTCCAGCCATTGCACGGTTTCAACGCCAAGAAAGTGTTTGAGCAGTTCTTCCAGTCGATGCTCATCGTAACAGTTATTGCGCGTGTCGCTGAGCAGACAGCTTTTTGTTGTGAGCAGGGTGCCTTTACCGTTGCTTTCGATACTGCCACCTTCAAGAATCAATGGCAGTGACTGCATTTCGCAATTGAATACATCCTGTTGTTGCAGGTGTGCGTTGATCTGATCGTCATCGCTGGAGCTATATTTTCCACCCCAGGCATTAAAACGAAAATCCAGCAGTTTGAGTCTGCCGTTTTCGATAATGCCAATCGGCCCAACATCGCGCATCCAGACATCATTGGTGGCTGTGATTTTAATCACGCAATTATCGAGGGATACATCTGCATTTTTTAGTGTCTGAATGGCTCGTGAGCGCAGCGCTTCATCCGAACATACTAGCAGGACACGCTGGCGCGCCGCGATAGCACGTATCAGTTCGACAAACACGGTTTCGACATTAGTCATGTCACCGAGCCAGCCGTTTGCGCGGTGCGGCCAGGCCAGCATGATCGCGTCCTGGGGTTCCCATTCAGCCGGCAGCCGCCGGTGGGTGGTATTCAGTTCGCGTTTCCGTTCCAGTCCAGGGGTGGGATGTCTTTGTGTGTGTGTGCTCATAGTGCACATTTTATGCTTTTTATACGCGACCAGCAGATGTTTTACTCGGTCGTTTAATATCAAGATGCGATATACTCACGCCAATTTAAAGAACAAGACCTATGTTTCAACCTAAAGAACTTTTCATCGGCCTGCGCTACACCCGCGCGAAACGTAAAAATCATTTCGTTTCGTTTATTGCTTCGATTTCGATTGCAGGCGTGGCACTGGGTGTCTTTGCCTTAATCGTTGTGCTTTCGGTGATGAACGGTTTTGGCGACGAATTACGAAACCGTACTCTGAGCATGACTTCACACGCCACTCTGACCGGCATAGACGGTACGCTGAGCGACTGGCAACAGGCAGCAGAAAAAACCCTGCACCAGCCTGGAGTGGTTGCGGCGGCACCTTATATTAGTAAAGAGGTCATGATCACCAACGGTAGCCGCGTCAGTGGTGCGCTGATCAATGGCATTGTGCCGTCCGAACAGGTCACGGTATCCGATGTTGGCAATAAAATGGTGTCAGGCAAACTCAGTGATCTGGTGCCTGGTAAATACGGAATAGTGCTGGGTCGTGAACTGGCGCGCTCGCTTGGTGTGTATGAAGGCGATGCTGTCACCGTGATTACACCCGAAGCCAGTATTACCGCTGTCGGCGTGATGCCTCGATTGCGCCGTTTTCGCGTAGTCGGTGTGTTCGAGGTGGGCATGAATGAATTCGATGGTTCCATGGCGTTTATCAATATGACCGACGCCGCAAAACTGTTTCATATGGGTGCCAAAGTCAGTGGTGTGCGCTTACGTCTGCAGGATCTGTTTCAGGCACCGCGTATCTCACGCGAGCTCGACCGCGTCATGGGTGAAGACTACTGGGTGCGTGACTGGACCCAGCAGCACCGGAATTTTTTCCACGCCTTAAGAACTGAAAAAACAGTCATGTTCATCATTTTGCTGATGGTGATAGCGGTGGCTGCGCTAAATATTGTGTCCACACTGATGATGTCAGTGACCGACAAGGAAGCCGATATTGCTATCCTGCGCACTATGGGCATTCGGCCTGGCAGTATCATGGCGATTTTTATGGTGCAGGGTGCGGTGATCGGGCTGTTTGGTACCCTGATTGGAGTTGCGCTCGGTGTGCCCGTGGCAATGAATGTATTTGAGATCGTGAAAGGGCTGGAGCATCTTTTCCACACCGACTTTTTGCCCGCCGACGTTTATTATGTCAGCGATGTCACCGCTGACGTGCGTCTTCATGATGTTTTAACCTACTCCATATCTGCTTTTGTGATCACGATTGTGGCCACGATCTATCCAGCCTGGCGCGCTTCGCGCACGCTGCCTGCCGAGGCACTGCGTTATGAATAAGCCGGACACCAGCTTCAGCCTCGAAGCCAGTGGCCTGGGTAAGGCCTATCGCGAAGGCAGCGGCGAAGCCCTGCATGTATTGCGCGATGTCAATCTACAGCTCAAGCGCGGTGAAAGCATCGCGATCATCGGCGCTTCAGGCTCGGGCAAGACTACTTTGCTCAATCTGCTCGGCGGCCTCGACAATCCTAGCAGCGGCAAGGTGCTGGTGCGTGGTCAGGACATCAACCAGCTAGATGAAAAAAGCCGCTGCAAAATGCGCAACGCGCACCTGGGCTTTGTTTACCAGTTCCACCATTTGCTGGCAGAATTCACAGCGCTGGAAAATGTGGCCATGCCTTTGTTGATTGCGGGCTTGTCCCCTGAAAAAGCCAGCGCGGAGTCTGCCAGAATCCTGGGCGAACTGGGGCTGGCTGATCGTATGCAGCACAAACCCGGTGAGCTATCCGGCGGCGAGCGTCAGCGTGCGGCCATTGCGCGTGCTCTGATTCATTGCCCGGACTGTGTTTTTGCCGATGAACCTACGGGCAATCTAGATCGCCGTAATGCCGAACAGGTGATCGATATCATCAGCCAGCTGAACACCGGTTTTAATACTGCGCTGGTGATTGTGACTCACGATATGCACATCGCAGAAAAAATGAATCGCATCTACCAGCTCAACGACGGTGTTCTGGCACCTGCAGAGTGAGTATTGACCCTCGCTGATTTTGCTTACATACTTCTATATTGGCACTCAATAGCCCCGAGTGCTAAATAGCTGTCACCCGGGACTTTCAACCACGGCAACCGATTGTAAGCATGCTGTATGACGTCAACAAATAAGCCCCAGATACTAAATGAACGTGCAGCACAGCTGCTGAAAAAGCTGGTATTGAGCTATATCAGCGACGGCCAGCCTGTGGGTTCGAAAAAACTGGCGAGCGACGCGGGCCTGGATATCAGTCCGGCGACCATACGCAATGTGATGTCGCGACTGGAGCAGCAGGGCCTGGTGACCGCGCCGCACACTTCCGCTGGACGTATTCCAACCGAAGAAGGTTTTCGATTTTTTGTTGATAGTCTGCTCGAAGTCACCCCGATCAAGCGCCAGCTGGTGAACCAGATGAAAAAGCAGCTGAATTCGGACAAAGGCACCGATAATCTGCTCAGCAATGCCGGCCAGATGGTTTCGCAACTGACCCAGATGGCGGGGATTATTACTATTCCACGGCCCAATCAGTCTGCACTGCGGCATATCGAATTTCTGCCCCTGTCGGATAATCGCGTACTCGCCATCATGGTGATCAACGAAAAAGAAGTGCAGAACAGGGTATTGCATCTGGAGCGCGAATACAGCGCAGATGAGCTGCGTGTTGCTGCGAGCTTTATCAACCAGAACTTCGCGGGTAAAGACGTATTTGAAATCCGCCAGAGCCTGCTGCTCGAACTGGAAAAAGCGCGTGAGCGCATGGATGATATTATGCAAAGCGCCGTCGAAGTGGCTACCCGAGCGCTCGACAGCGATGACAACGAGCAGCAGAACCCCTATGTAGTCAAGGGTGAGTCGAATCTGCTACGCCACAATGCCGATTCCCAGCAGCTCCAGCAATTGCTGGAAATGTTCAACCACAAACGCAAAATGCTGAGCCTGCTTGACCGATGCATTCAGTCCGAAGGTGTCAAGGTGTTTATCGGCAATGAAATCGGTGTCGAGGGACTGGGCGACTGCAGCGTGATTACCGCACCTTACAGCGTCGATGGCCAGATTCTCGGTGTACTCGGCGTGATTGGTCCGACCCGAATCAAGTACGATCAGGTGGTTCCAGTGGTGGATATCACCGCGCGCATACTCAGTGAGGCACTACGCTACTGATTCTGTTCGCTGAGGGCTTGAAACCCGAGAACATGCCCTTATATAGCGAGCAAACACGTATTTAGAAATCTGGAGCAAAGATGTCATCAAAAAAAGTCAATAATGACCAGTCCACAGCGCAGGCCGAAACCGATGAGTTGAATGAAGCCGAGCTGATGGATGAAGAACAGTCACTGTACAAGGCCGAAGATGCCATCACCGAGCAGCTCAGGGTGGCCGAGGAAAAAGCCGCAGAAAACTGGGAGCTACTGCTCCGGACCAAGGCCGAAATGGACAATTTGCGCCGCCGCACCCAGAAAGATCTGGAAAGTGCGCACAAGTTTGCGCTGGAAAAATTTGTTCAGGAGCTGCTACCCATCATGGATAGCATGGAACTGGGCCTGGCCAGCGAAAATGTCGACGCCGAGTCGCTACGCGAAGGCATGCAGCTGACATTGAACATGCTGCAGAACGCATTCAACAAGTTCAATATCGCAGCGATCGACCCCATGAACCAGAAATTTGACCCTGAACTACACCAGGCCATGGCGATGCAGCCCAGTAATGAGCTTGAGCCCAACACCGTGATGTCAGTGATGCAAAAAGGCTACACCCTGAATGAGCGTCTGGTGCGGCCTGCCATGGTCATGGTGTCCAAGGCCGGTGAATAGAAAACATCAGGATCTGCATTGAAATAATGGTTTAAATCCCCACATAGCAGTCATACATAGAATTTATTAGAGATTTTTGGAGAAGAAATTATGGCAACAATTATTGGTATCGACCTCGGAACCACCAACTCCTGCGTTGCAGTGATGGATGGTGGCAAGGCTAAAGTCATCGAAAACAGCGAAGGTGATCGCACCACGCCGTCCATTATCGCGTATGCGGAAGGCGACGAAGTGATTGTAGGCTCGCCGGCGAAACGTCAGGCGGTCACCAATCCTCATAACACGCTGTACGCGATCAAACGTCTGATCGGTCGTCGCTTCGACGAAGAAGTGGTACAGCGCGATATCAAGCTGGTGCCATACAAAATTATCAAAGCCGATAACGGCGATGCCTGGGTGGAAGTCAATGGCAAGAAAATGGCGCCACCGGAAATTTCTGCGCGCGTGCTGCAGAAAATGAAAAAGACAGCGGAAGATTTCCTGGGTACCGAAGTGACCGA
>CAYRNH010000004.1:6608-18835 GCA_964425515.1 uncultured Thiotrichaceae bacterium
TTCCTCGGTGGTGAAGACTTCGATATGCGCTTGATCGATTATCTGTCTGATGAATTCCAGAAAGACAGTGGCATCAACTTGCACAACGATCCGCTGGCACTGCAGCGTCTGAAAGAAGCGGCTGAAAAAGCCAAGATCGAACTCTCATCGACCACGCAGACCGATGTCAATCTGCCATACATCACAGCCGATGCATCGGGTCCGAAACACATGAACATCAAGCTGACTCGCGCCAAGCTGGAAAGCCTGGTGAGTGATCTGGTCGAACGCACCATGGCACCATGCAAACAGGCGTTGAAAGATGCCGGTATTTCAATCGGTGATATCAACGACGTGATCCTGGTCGGTGGTCAGACACGTATGCCTAAAGTACAGGAAGCGGTCAAAGATTTCTTTGGCAAAGAGCCACGTAAAGACGTCAATCCCGATGAAGCGGTTGCCGTAGGCGCTGCGATTCAGGGCGGTGTGCTTGGTGGTGATGTCAACGACATCTTGCTGCTCGACGTAACTCCGTTGTCACTGGGCATCGAAACCATGGGTGGCGTCATGACCAAGCTGGTCGAAAAGAACACCACGATTCCGACCAAGGCACAGCAGGTATTCTCGACTGCGGATGACAATCAGACTGCGGTGACGGTACACGTGTTGCAGGGTGAACGTGAAATGGCGAGCGGCAATAAATCGCTCGGTCGCTTCGATCTGCAGGATATCCCGACTGCACCACGCGGTGTGCCACAGATTGAAGTCTCGTTCGACATCGATGCTAACGGTATTCTGAACGTGTCGGCCAAAGACAAGGCCACCGGCAAACAGCAGTCGATCGTGATCAAGGCATCCAGCGGTCTTTCGGATGAAGAAGTCGATAAAATGATCAAGGACGCCGAGGCGCATGCAGACGAAGACAAGAAGCTGCGTGAAGTGATCGATGCGCGCAACACTGCAGATAATCTGATTCATTCCGCCGAGAAATCGCTGAAAGATCTTGGTGACAAGGTTGAAGCGGATGAGCGCAGCAAAGTTGAAGCCGCGATTGCAGATCTGAAGGCGGTCGTCAAAGAAGGCGACAAGGCTGAAATTGAAGCTAAAACTCAGGCGCTGACCGAAGCTGCTGGCAAGATTGCTGAAAAAGCCTATGCACAACAGGCTGAAGCAGCGAATGCCGGAGAAGCTGGCGCAGAGGCAAACGCAAAAGCAGACGCCGGTGAAGAAGTGGTTGATGCTGAGTTTGAAGAAGTTAAAGAAGACAAATAACAACAAACGTTATCAGTCTTCAGTTAACAGTCATCAGCAAACGCACAGCCACTTCAGTGTCTGTGCGTTTTGCTTGTATGCTGTTCACTGTTACTGACAACTGCTAACTGAAAAGCTTATAGATATGTCGAAACGTGATTACTACGAAATACTGGGTGTCTCCAGAGATGCTAATGAGGCTGATATAAAGAAAGCATATCGCCGTCATGCGATGAAGCACCATCCAGATCGTAATGCCGATAACCCGGAAGCTGAAGATAAGTTCAAGGAAGCCAAGGCTGCCTACGACGTGCTTTCTGATCCCCAGAAGCGTGCGGCTTATGATCAGTACGGTCACGCCGGTGTCGATCCGTCGATGGGCGGCGGGGGCGGTGGTTTCCATTCCGACTTTGGCGATGTCTTCGGTGATGTTTTTGGTGACATCTTCGGCGGCGGTCGTCGTGGCGGCGGTGGCAACCGTGCTTATCGCGGTGCCGATCTCAAATACAATCTTGAACTGTCGCTGGAAGAAGCGGTGTTCGGTACCGAAGTCAAAATTCGTATCCCGACACTGGAAGCCTGCGCCACCTGTGATGGTTCGGGTGCAAAAAAGGGAACCAGCCCTACAACATGTACCACCTGCGGTGGTGTTGGTCAGGTCAGAATGCAACAGGGCTTTTTTGCGGTACAACAAACCTGCCCGAACTGCCACGGTCAGGGCACAATCGTGAACGATCCCTGTCCCGACTGTCATGGCCAGGGGCGTGTGCAGAAACAGAAATCACTCTCGGTGAAAGTCCCGGCAGGTGTTGATAATGGTGATCGCATCAGACTCGGCGGTGAAGGTGAGGCGGGACTTAATGGCGGGCCCACCGGTGACCTGTACGTGCAGGTTCATGTCAAACCCCATCCTATTTTCAAACGTGATGAAGGCGATTTGATGTGTGAAATGCCGATCAGTATCAGCACCGCTGCGCTCGGTGGCGAACTCGAAGTGCCGACGCTGAAAGGCCGCCTGAAACTGAAAATTCCAGCCGAGACCCAGTCGGGCAAATTGTTCCGCATGCGCGGCAAGGGTGTGAAACCTGTGCGCAGCGGTGTCACCGGCGATTTATTGTGTCGCGTCATGGTGGAAACTCCGGTTAAACTTAATGCCAGACAAAAAGAGCTACTGCGCGAATTCGAGGAATCGATAGAACATAACAATACACAGCATAATCCGCAGAATGCGAGCTGGATGGATCGAGTCAAACAGTTCTTTGATGAATTAAAATCGTAGCCGGGCTTTTCGTTTCACACGAACACAATCGGGGAAAACAATGTTGAATATCGCTGTCACCGGTGCTGCCGGTCGCATGGGTCGTTCATTGATTACCGCCTGTAGCCAGAATGATCAATGTCAGTTGACGTTGGCACTTGAACACAGTGGTAATTCTCTGCTCGGGAGTGATGCTGGCGATCTTGCAGGCATTGGCAAATTGAATGTGCCCTTGAGTGATGATATTGACGCTGGGGCGCCGAGCTTCGATACCCTGATCGATTTCACCCGGCCAGAAGCCACCCTGGCCAATCTCAAAACCTGTGTCGCACATAAAAAATGCATCATCATTGGTACCACGGGTTTTTCCGAGTCAGAAAAGCAGCAGATTGAACAGGCTGCAAAATCTATTCCCATCGTGTTCGCACCCAATATGAGCGTGGGCGTGAACCTGTGTTTCAAATTGCTCGATCTGGCTGCACGTGTTCTCGGTGACGAGGTCGATATCGAAGTGATCGAGGCGCATCACCGCCACAAGGTAGATGCACCTTCGGGCACAGCAGTGCGCATGGGTGAGATCCTGGCAACAGCGCTGGACAGAAATCTGGAAGAATGCGCGGTGTACGGTCGTGAGGGTATCACCGGGCCGCGCGAGCGCAAAACCATCGGTTTTGAAACTATTCGTGCTGGCGACATCGTTGGCGACCACACCGTGCTGTTTGCGGCGGAAGGCGAACGTGTCGAGATCACCCACAAGGCATCGAGCCGCATGACCTTCGCCAATGGTGCCATTCGAGCGGCGCTCTGGTTGCAGGATCAGCCTGCAGGTTTATATGACATGCAGGATGTGCTCAAACTTCGTTAAACGGTTACAATACGCACCCTGTATTCAGGGTCTCTGGTTTTCACAACCCAATAACAATAATAATCGTCAAAGGCGCGCACTATGAATATCGCTGTCGTTTTCCCCGGTCAGGGTTCGCAATCAGTCGGCATGCTGGACAGCTATGCTGCAGACTGGCCTGTGGTTATCGAAACTTTTGCTCAGGCGTCCAGTGTACTTGGCTATGATCTCTGGGAAGTAGTGAGCAAAGGCCCCGAGGATCGCCTCAATCAGACCGAGATTACCCAGCCTGCGATGCTCGCCGCTGACATCGCGATCATGCGTGTGATGATGGAACAGTGCATGAGCAAACCATTTGCATTTGCCGGTCACAGTCTGGGTGAATATGCTGCGCTGGTGGCGGGTGGTGCGATCGAATTTACAGATGCAGTGAAACTGGTCGCAGAACGTGGTCGATTGATGCAAAACGCTGTGGCTGAAGGCGAGGGCGCAATGGCCGCCATTATCGGCCTGGACAATGAGTCGGTACGCACAGCCTGTGCGGAGGCGGCGAAAGAGACCAACGAGGTGGTCGAAGCGGTTAATTATAATTCTCCGGGTCAGGTTGTGATCGCCGGTAATGTAGCCGGAGTCGAGCTGGCGATGCAAAAAGCCACTGAAGCCGGTGCCAAAAGGGCCATGCGTCTACCAGTGAGCGTGCCATCACACTGCGCCCTGATGAAACCTGCGGCGGATGAGCTTGCTGAAGTTCTCAAACTGACCGAGATCAAGACACCTGATATCCAGGTGATTCACAATGTCGATGCCAAAAGCCACGACGAGCCAGACGAGATCCGCGACGCGCTGGTAAAACAGTTATACAACCCGGTGCGCTGGGTGCAGACCATGGAGATTCTGGGTTCGACAGCGGATGACGCCATCGTTGAGTGTGGCCCGGGTCGAGTACTGACTGGTCTGAATCGCCGCATTATCAAGGATGTGCCGGCCTATGCGCTGGACAAGCCCGAGAGCATGCAGAAGTTTCTCGACTCAGTACAATAAAGACAGTCGTCAGTTAGCAGTTGGCAGTCGTCAGCAAGAAAGCGAGGCTTTTACTGAAAACTGCCAACTATTAATTAAGATTGGAATACGGTTATGAACAAAATATTAGAAGGTGAAGTTGCACTGGTCACGGGTGCCAGCCGCGGCATAGGCAAGGCGATTGCCGAACAACTGGCGGCGCAGGGCGCGACAGTGATTGGGACTGCGACTACAGATGAGGGCGCACAGAAGATTGCTGCCTGGCTATCACCGCTGGGTGGTGCTGGCCTGTGTCTTAATGTCACTAGTGCAGATTCGATCGCGGCCGTCATCAAGCAGATCAACGATGAATTTGGCACCATCACCATTCTGGTCAACAATGCTGGTATCACACGCGACAATCTGTTGATGATGATGAAAGACGACCAATGGGATGACATCATCCAGACGAATCTGACCTCGATATATCGTCTCTCTAAAGCCTGTGTGCGCGCCATGATGAAAGCGCGCAAGGGCCGCATTATCAATATCGGCTCAGTCGTTGGTCTGACTGGCAATGCCGGACAGACCAATTATTCGGCAGCCAAGGCTGGTATGCTCGGCTTCACCAAATCGCTGGCGCGTGAAATTGGTTCGCGCAATATCACGGTGAATGCGGTGGCTCCCGGTTTTATCGACACCGATATGACGCGTGAACTGCCTGAAGAACAGCGTAATGCGCTGATCCAGCAGATCCCGCTGAACCGTCTGGGGAGTCCTGAAGATATCGCACAGGCGGTGGTATTTCTTGCCAGTCCACAGGCGGCCTATATCACTGGCGAAACACTGAATGTTAATGGTGGCATGTATATGCCCTGATAATTCGGGCAATACGCAGCAACGTGGCTGTGTTTATATCTATAAATAACATTAGATATATATTGTAACTAACTGTAATATATATAATTAAAATATTAGATCTTGCGCTGTTTTAGACGCAAGGATTTTACTGGCATGCTGTGCGCTAATTCACTACAATACCGCGCAGCTCTGATTGACGAAAACATAGAGGGTAATTAAATGAGCAGTGCTGAAGAACGCGTCCGTAAGATTGTGATGGAACAGTTGGGTGCCACCGAAGAACAGGCCACCAACGAAGCTTCCTTTGTTGATGATCTTGGGGCAGATTCACTCGACACCGTTGAACTGGTGATGGCTCTGGAAGAGGAATTCGAATGCGAAATTCCTGATGAAGAAGCCGAGAAGATAACCACCATTCAACAGGCTATCGACTACGTAAATGCCCACGCGGGCTAAGCGTAACGCCAGTTTGAATATATTGCAGCCACACTCGTGTGGCTGTACTTTTTAGTTCCGGGTGTATCTTGTCTAAACGTCGCGTCGTAGTCACCGGGCTGGGAATCGTATCCCCGGTCGGTCTTAATCTTAAACAGTCCTGGAGCAATATCGTCTCCGGTGTCAGTGGTGTCGGTCTTATTGACGACTTTGACACCAGCGAATATCCGGTCAGGATTGCTGCCATGGTCAAGGGCTTTGTCGCTGATGCGGTGATTCCTCCGAAAGACCAGAAAAAAATGGATACCTTTATCCATTACGGTCTGGTCGCGGCAGAAGAAGCGTTAATCGATTCCGGGCTGGAAATCACCGAAGCCAATGCTGAACGTATCGGCACAGCGATTGGCTCTGGCATCGGCGGGTTGCCGATGATTGAAGCGAACCACACCAAATTGATGGAAGGCGGGGCGCGTAAAATTTCTCCATTCTTTGTTCCCGGTTCGATCATCAACATGATCTCCGGTAATTTTTCGATTAAAAATAAAATCAAAGGTCCGAACATTGCGCTGGTCACAGCCTGTTCTACGGGCACGCACAGCATCGGTGAAGCCGCGCGTATCATTGCGTATGGCGATGCCGATGTAATGTTTGCTGGAGGCGCAGAAAAAGCCTCTTCACCCCTGGGCATCGCTGGTTTTGCTGCAGCGCGCGCACTTTCAACACGCAACGATGATCCGCTTGCAGCCAGTCGTCCCTGGGACAAGGATCGTGATGGTTTTATTCTTGGTGACGGTGCCGGGGTGCTGGTGCTGGAAGAATACGAACACGCAAAAGCACGTGGTGCCAAAATCTATGCTGAAGTTGCCGGTTTTGGTTATAACTCCGACGCTTATCACATGACCATGCCGGTCGCCGATGGCAGCGGTGCTGCGCGTTGTATGCAGCTGGCCTTAAAGGATGCAGGGCTCAATGTGGATGAAGTCGATTATGTTAATGCGCATGGCACTTCAACACCTGCTGGAGATATTGCTGAGACCAATGCACTGAAACAGGCATTTGGTGATCATGCCGGTAAGGTTGCAGTGAGTTCGACCAAGTCGATGACCGGTCACTTGCTCGGCGCAGCGGGTGGTATTGAAGCGGTATTCTCGGTGATGGCGATTCACGATCAGGTCGCGCCGCCGACGATCAATCTTGAAAACCCGGGTGAAGGCTGCGATCTGGATTATGTGCCCAACACTGCGCGCAAGATGAAAATCAACACAGTCATTTCAAATTCATTCGGTTTTGGTGGTACCAACGGTACTCTGGTATTCAGCAAGCTCGACGCCTGAGACACAGGCAAGACCGGGTTCTTGCGTTTAAATCAGCTCGATGCATTATCGGACCCAACCATTACCCAGCAGTTTAAATCTGCTCGAACTCTATCAGTTTAAACCTGAGCGTTATCCAGGTGTGCTGGTCAGTACTGCCTCCAGCGATCTTAATGGTCGCTATGATATCTTGCCTGCCTTTCCGCAATATGAATTGCGTCTCGACTCAGATTTTAATTTGCATAGCACGGCGCCATTTCCGATACATACGGATAGCGGTTTTCTCACTGCACTGGAACAATGCTGGCAATATGAACGTGTTGAGTTGAGCCCTGATGACACGATTCCATTCAGTGGCGGCTGGTTTGTGTATTTATCGTACGAACTGGCGGGTGAAATCGAGCCCTGCTTAAACTTGCCTGAATTACCCGCGGCGATTCCGATGGCACTGGCCATGCGTTGTCCGCTGGTGCTGGTTCACGATCGTTTTGCTGGTCAATCCTATCTTGTGGTCGAAAATGAATACGAACACTTGGTCAACGCGCTGCATCAGGATATAGATCATTGTCAAAGCAGGACAGACGCCGCAGTCCCGGAAATGCACGCGCTGGTGGAGGATGATGACACGCGCTATTTGCAGCAGGTAGCGCGCATCAAGAACTATATTGTCGACGGTGATATTTTTCAGGCCAATTTATCCCGAGGCTGGCGCCTGAGCATTGATGCCAGCATCAGTGATCAGGATATTTTTTCACAACTGGCAAAATCGAACCCCGGCTGTTTTGCCGCGCTATTCAATCTGGGTGAAGTCAGCGTACTGAGCTCTTCACCCGAGCGACTGATCAGTGTACGAAATGGTATCGCCCAGACACGACCGATCGCGGGCACACGCCCGCGCGCTGATGACCGCATTGCAGATGAGGCGCTCGCCACTGAATTACTCCAGCATCCCAAGGAGCAGGCCGAGCACGTTATGCTGATCGATCTGGAGCGTAATGATCTGGGACGATTATGTGTCCCTGGTAGTATCGAAGTGAACGAGATGATGACGCTGGAAAGTTATCAACATGTGCATCATATTGTGTCCAATGTGCGTGGCCGTCTGCGCGATGAGATCACCCCCGCGGATGTGATCCGTGCGGTTTTTCCCGGTGGTACGATCACCGGCTGCCCCAAAGTTCGCTGCATGGAAATACTGGCCGAACTGGAGCAGCAGCCGCGTGCAGCGTACACCGGCTCGGTCGGGTACATTAATCGCGATGGCAGCATGGATCTGAATATTTTAATCCGCACCATGATACGTAACGGTGATGAAATCACATTGCGTGCAGGTGGCGGTATTGTGGCGGATTCCGATGCTCAGGCCGAGCTGGCTGAAACCCGCGCCAAGGCCAGGGGATTGCTCACGGTTTTTAGAGCAGTAGAACAAAAATGCAGCGTATAAGTATCAACGGCGTTCAGGCAGAATATATTTCGGTCATGGACCGAGGACTGCACTACGGCGATGGTGTGTTTGAAACCATTGCCTGCGTCAATAATCAATTACAGTTCTGGCCACAGCACCTTGCGCGCATGGCCGCCGGTGCTGAAAAGCTGGAAATCAGCTTCCCGGATGAACACCTGTGGTTACATGATGTACAACAGCTGTTCGACGAACAGGTTTCCGGCGAGCCGTGTATTATCAAGCTGATGCTGACACGTGGTATCGGTGAGCGCGGCTATCGCAGTCCGGCAAAACCATTACCAAATAGAATTGCAATCAAAACAGACTGGCCCGACAATATCGACCAGTTGGCTGATCGCGGTGCGCGTATTCGAGTATGTGAAACACGACTGTCAGTCAGTCCTCAGCTGGCAGGCATTAAACATCTAAACCGGCTTGAGAATGTGCTGGCAAGAAACGAATGGCAGGATGAATACGACGAAGGACTGATGATGGACTTTCAGGGTAATATAATCGAAGGCACCATGAGCAATGTGTTTGCGGTAAAAGAGGGGGCTTTATATACGCCAGCTCTGGATCGCTGTGGTGTCAACGGCATTATTCGTCAGCAGCTATTGTCGATCGCAAACGAATTAAATATGCGCGTACTGGAATCAACTATTACACAGACCGGACTCGCCGAGATGGATGAAATGTTACTCACAAATAGCGTGATCGGCATCTGGCCAGTGGCCGAGTGTGCTGATACTAAATACACAATTGGCGACACAGGACGGTTGCTTGTTGAACGACTGGCGGAACGAGTGGAGCATCATGCGCAAACTGTGGCCTAATCTTTACCGGCTGTTCCTTGTTGTTTGTGCCGTCATTCTCTGGCTGGGTGTGCAAACCTATCGCACCATGGATCGCAATAATACACTGTCAAAGCCTATTGTATTGCAGCTCGAACGTGGCGATAGCCTGCGCACTATCGGTAACAAGTTAGTGAAGTTAAATTTGCTCAAAAACCCCGACCATTTTGTCTGGTGGGTTCGATTGCACGGTGATGCACGGCATCTGCAGGCGGGAGATTATGAAATCGCCCCCGGAGAAACCCTGGCGCATTTGATGACCGACATGGTGTCTGGAAAAGTTCAGCAATTTCCACTGACTGTGGTCGAAGGCTGGACCTTCAAACAAATGATGCACCTGATTAACAACGACCCGCATATTTTGCACACGCTAAAAGGGCTTGATGATGCGGCGATCATGACTGCGATCGGTCATACCGGTGAATATCCGGAAGGGCGTTTTTTTCCGGACACCTATCATGTTCACATGCAGGAAAAAGATGTTGAATTACTAAAGCGTGCTTATGATCGCATGAAACAGACGCTCGACACTTTATGGCCAGCAAGAGAATCAGGGCTGCCTTATACAAAACCCTATCAGGCCCTGATCATGGCGTCGATTATAGAAAAGGAAACCGCGGTCAGCGAGGAGCGCGCAGTGATTGCAGGCGTTTTTATAAACCGTCTGCGCATGGGCATGCGCCTGCAGACCGATCCCAGTGTGATCTATGGCATGGGTGATAAGTATGATGGCGATATTCGCTTTCGTGATCTGCGTACCGATACACCTTACAATACCTACACGCGCAAGGGCCTGCCGCCAACACCGATTGCCATGCCGGGACATGCTTCGATTGTAGCGGCCTTGCATCCAGCGGCGACCGATTATCTGTATTTTGTCGCCCACAATGACGGTTCGGGTCGACACATTTTTTCCAGGACACTGGCCGAGCATGAAAAAATGATCAAATTACATTTGCTCAAGCATCATTGAGCACACAGACTCCGAGTCAACATGGCTAAATTTATTACCCTCGAAGGCATAGAAGGTGTTGGGAAAACCAGCAATCTTGAATTCATTCGGCAGTTGCTGACAAAGGCAGGGCAGGATTGTGTGGTCACGCGCGAGCCCGGCGGTACTGCACTGGGTGAATCACTGCGCGCGCTTTTGTTACAGCATTCGCAGGAACAGATGAGCGCTGATACCGAATTATTACTGATGTTTGCTGCGCGCGCCGAACACCTCAACAAGGTCATTCGACCGGCCCTGGCTCAGGGCCGTACGGTGCTGTGCGATCGCTTCACCGAAGCGACCTATGCCTATCAGGGCGGTGGTCGAGGGCTGGATCGCGTTAAAATCGCACAACTCGAAAACTGGGTACAGGGCGACCTCCGCCCTGATCTGACTCTGATCCTGGATGCGCCGGTCACTGTCGGTCGCGAACGCGCTGGCAAGCGCAGCGCACCCGACCGTATCGAAACCGAGCAGGATGTGTTTTTCGAGCAGGTACGCGCGGCTTACCAGCAGCTGGCTCATGAGCATCCACAACGTATCTGTCTGATCGATGCTGCGCAACCACTAGAACAGGTGCAGGAAGCGATTTCGCAGCGTTTGCACGAATATAATATTTTAAATTAAAAATATAACTTATCTTATTGTTTTAAAATGACATATCCATGGCAAAAATCACAGTGGCAACAGCTTATGCAGCAGCGCGAACAGGATCGTCTGCCGCATGCGGTGCTGTTGCACGGTGACACTGGTCTCGGCAAAGCAGAATTCGCCCATGCGCTCGCGGCCAGCTTGCTGTGCCGGGACAATGATCTTCATGGTCAGGCCTGCGGTGTGTGTAGCGCCTGCCAATTGCTCGCAGTCGATACCCATCCCGATCTGATGGTGTTGCGGCCAGAAGCCGCTAAAAAGTCCACCAGTAAAAAGCCCATGTTGATGATTCGCATCGATACCATCCGCGCGCTGTGTGCCCGCATGGCGATGACCAGTCAGTACGACGGTGGTTATCGCATCGTAATCCTGGAAAACGCGGATCAGATGAATGCCGAAGCAGCCAATGCCTTGCTCAAAACACTGGAAGAACCGGGAGAGAGCAGTCTGCTGATTCTGACCAGTTCACGCCCCAGTCGTCTGCCGGTGACCGTGATCAGCCGTTGCCAGAACCTGCGTTTTCCACGCCCGGACACCGGTCTGGCGCTGGAATGGCTGGAATCGCAGGGACTGCCCAATGCAGCGCTCAAACTCCGGCTGGCACACGGAGCACCGCTGCTGGCCATGGCGCAAAATGACGAACTCGCGGCGGCCAGACAGCAGCTCAACGAGGCATTGCTGGCCAACATGAAGCGCGTGGTGCTGAACCACGCCAGTGCGCTGGCGAGCCTGCCCAATTATCAGCCTCTGGGCTGGATGCTGGACTGGGTGAGCGATCTGGTGCGTCTCAAGCAGCTTAGCGCAGACCAGGTCTCGCTGGTCAACGAGGAGCACCGTGCTGCTCTACAAAAATATGCCTCTCAGGTGAATACCCAGCGGCTGTTCAGGCTGTACGACCAGATTACGGAATATCTGCGTGCCGACGCGATCGCGCTCAATGCCGAATTGTTGTGGGAAAATCTGCTATTATCCTGGCAGGGTTTAAAACAATAAGAGGTTTGTAATGAGCGCGACAGCACGTCCCGGCATGCTTTCTTTGAGCATTAAAGACAAGGCATCTCTATATGCCTCGTATATGCCGTATGTGAAAAATGGCGGCCTGTTTATTCCCACTCCAAAGCAGTACAAGCTTGGCGATGAAGTGTTTATGCTGCTCACTTTGATGGAAGACTCCGAGCGTCTGCCTGTCGCAGGCAAAATCATATGGATTTCACCCGCTGGCTCACAGGGTAACCGCGCGGCTGGTATCGGCGTGCAGTTTTCGCCACAGGACAAAGGACAGACCCGCAGCAAAATTGAAACCCATCTTGCCGGCGCGATGAAAGCGGATCGTATTACCCATACCATGTA
>CAYRNH010000004.1:18935-31834 GCA_964425515.1 uncultured Thiotrichaceae bacterium
TTTGTACCCGAAGACAGTATGCTTATTGAAACCGATTCGCCTTATCTTGCACCTGTTCCACACCGTGGCAAACAGAACTGGCCAGCACTAGTACCCCATGTTGCCGAATGTCTGGCAGAAGTCAGGAACACCAGTGTCGAACATATTGCAGAAGTGACACGAAATAATTTTTATCGATTATTTTCTGTCGATCAGACTTAGTTTATTCAGCAGCAAGGCTATCCCAGGCTTCATCCGCTCTGAAACGCTCACCAAAATGTTTTTCCAGTTCGATCAACTTGCTGTGTAATTTGTTGACACCTTCGTTGTGAATATGGCTGAGTGGACCGCCACGGAAGGGTGCAAAGCCGGTACCAAAAATAACACCGGCATCAATCTGGTCTTCGCCATCCACAATATTTTCTCGCCAGCAGGCGAGTGCTTCATTGAGCAGACGAAACACAAGCCGATCCTGTATCTCCTGCAAACTGCCATAGTGCACTTTTTTGTTTTTGATCACTTTGCCATTATTCCAGATGTAAAAACCACGACCTGATTTTTTCCCGAGATGACCTTCCTCAACCATGTGGTTAAGGTCGGCGGGCAGGGCCAGGCCCAGTGTGCTCGCCAGAATAACCGCGACATTACGGCAGATATCCAGCCCGACCGTATCCGCCAGTTCGATCGGGCCCATCGGCATACCAAAACTGGTCGCTGCTTTATCGATCGCTTCGGCGGGAATACCTTCGGTCACCATAATCACAGCTTCCATTAAATAGGGCATGAGAATGCGATTGACCAGAAAACCGGGCGAACTCCGGGTAGGCAAGGGCAGTTTGCCAATGGCGCGGGTGAACGCCAGCGCTTTTTGCATGACTTCAGTGTCGGTTTGCTTACCGTGAATGACTTCTACCAGTGGCATCAGAGCAACCGGATTGAAAAAGTGCAGACCGACGAGACGTCCTGGATTGCTTAAGGCAGAGCTCAAATCTTCGAGCATAATACTGGATGTATTGGTCGCGAGAATCGCATCTGCTTTCATTTTCGGTTCGATGCTTTGATAGAGTTTTCGCTTTACCTCAGCATCTTCAAAGATGGCTTCGATCACAAGGTCTGCTGTAGCGACACCATCGCCGCGATGATCCATGATCAAACGATCGTTGGCATCGCGTATTGCGCGGCGATCACGTTTAAATTTCTTTTTGAATGATTCCTGTGCGCGTTTGAATGTGAGCGCAAGTCGCTCAGGATCCTGATCCTGTACTGTGACTCGGTAACCTTGTATCGCGCACCATGAAGCAATGTCACCTCCCATGATGCCGCCACCGATGACATGTACGCGTTTAGCCTGGTATTTGATCTGTTTGCCAAGTCCTTTGAGTTGTTCCTGTAAAAAGAAAACACGCACCAGATTGCGTGCTGTGGGCGTGACTGCAAGCTGCGCAACCGTATTAATTTCTTCGGCCAGCATTTTTTTTGGCTGGTCAGCATAGCATTTCCATAAATTGATCAGTGCATAAGGCGCTGGGTAATGTTCTTGCAGCGCTTTTTTCGCGACCTGTTTGCGCATTTGCGAAGCTAGCAGAGGCCGTACCATGCCGTGATTTAAAACACGTTGCAGTAAAGGTGGCTTTTTACGTTTCGGCGCGCGCATTACAAAATGAATTGCAGCCTGCTTGAGCTGACGCTGTGGCACGATTTCGTCGACCAGACCGATTTTTTTTGCGTTGCGTGCGGTCAGCATGCGACCGGTCAGCATCATATCTAATGCGGGTAATGGGCCGCAGCGTTGTATCGAGCGTTGCGTACCGCCGTAACCGGGATGAATCCCCAGCTTGATTTCGGGTAAGCCGATTTTAGTGACGTTTTCACTTGAAGCCACAATATAATCACAGGCCAGTGATAGTTCAGTGCCGCCACCCAGACAGATGCCATGGACCATGCTGACTGTGGGACAGGGCATGGCAGCCAGTTTATTCATCAGGTCATGGCCGCGTTGTAAAAAAGCCCTGGCTTCGGCAACATCATTTAATGTAGTGAATTCTTTGATATCGGCACCGAAAATAAAACTGTCATGCTTGGCAGAGGCAATAATGATCCCTTGTGGCGGTGTTGCAATGAATGCATCCAGCACAGCACTGAATTCGGCGATAACATCGCCTGAGAGCAGGTTTACTCTTGAATTCGCTTTATCTATATGGCACCAGGCAATGTTGCTTTCATCTGTTTCGATGTGCCAGTTTTTATAATCACTCATCATGCGGCCTCGTTTTCCAGTAGCATGGCGCCACCCTGACCACCGCCGATGCAGAGGCTGGCAATACCGCGTTTTGCCTGTTTACGCTGTAATACTTTTGCCAGGTGCAGCACGATGCGTGCACCGCTGGCACCCACCGGGTGACCGAGACTGATGCCGCCACCATCGATATTTAAACGGTCCTGAGGAATTTCACCAATCACATCGTCCAGATTGAGATGTGTTCTGCAATAGGTTTTGTCGTTCCAGGCGAGCAGACAACCGAGCACCTGGGTGGCAAAGGCTTCATTGATTTCCCAGTAATCTATATCACTGATACCAAACTGATGACGTTGCATGATAGGTGTCATCGCGTGTACCGGGCCCATGCCCATCACCGCTGGATCGAGTCCTGCCCATTGTGAATCGCGGATACTGGCAAGCACAGGTAAATTATATTTTGCCACGGCATCTTCGCTGGCTAGCAACACCCAGGCCGCACCATCCGTAATCTGCGCGCTGTTGCCAGCAGTGACATTACCGTATTTTTTGTCGAAAGCAGGGCGCAGCCGTGCCAGGCTTTCCATGCTGGAATCTGGACGCATACCATCATCGTGATCGTAAAACTTGCCCTTGGCATCGTATAGCACTTCGATTTCATCAAGATTGCCTGCTTCCAGAGCCTGTGCCAGGCGTTGATGACTGCGCACAGAAAATTCATCCATCTGCTGGCGTGAAATATTAAAACGTGCCGCAATGATTTCTGCGGTTTCGCCCATGTTCAGGCCGACGATATCGTCGGTGAGTCCGAAGATCAGAGAAATGACTGGTTTGAGATGGCCGGGGCGAAATTTTGTCAGCACCTTGAGACGTTTACCCAGGCTGCGCGCACGCATCATAGCGCTGAGCCAGTTCACCATCGTCGGGTTATAAAGAACAGGAGCGCGACTCATGGCTTCTGTACCCCCCGCCAGTACCAGTTCATCGCGCCCGGTGCTGATGTTATGATAAGCCGAATCGATTGATTGCATGCCCGAGGCGCAATTACGTTGCACTGTCCACGCGGGCACGGTTAGAGGAATACCCAGTCGCAGCGACACAACCCGCGCAATATTGGCTTCGCGCTCGCCTGGCATCATGCAGCCTAAAATGACTTCATCGATCGCGTCCAGCGGAATGTTGTGGCGTGACAGCAATGGCCGCGCCGCGGCTACCGCGAGATCACCCGCACCGAAAGGGCCGACTTTTCCAGTACTTTTTAACTGCGGTGTTCTGCTGCCGTCGACGATATAGACTTTTCTTGTTGTGCCCATGTAGGTGTCTCCACTTGCCAGTCTTTAAAGCTGAACTCATCAACTTTGATTGCATTCTGTACCGCTGCGCGAGCCTCAACGAGCATGTCCAGCTGGGTATCATTGATGACATGTTTAGCATATGCCTGTTTGAGATCCTGAGGATCATCCAGTACGCCATCGATATACTTTACGCGTAAATTCTTTTCGAGATCGTGTGTTTTTAGTACGTGCTCAAACGCAAACATCAAACGACCTGTGGCATCTTCCGGGTTATTGTTGACATAAATCCCATGAGTCAGTCGATCCAGCGCTGCAGAAGGGCTCATAAGCATACGCGCAACTTTATGGCCGAGGTCATCGCTGGGTAACTGATAAGACCTGGTCAACGAAAATATCAGAATGTTTAGAAGCCTGCCTGCAATAGGCATAGGCAGGTTTTTCAGTACACCTTTCAGGGCGATTTGAATATTAAACAGGGCGTCCTGTGCTGCCCACTGCATCAGTGGTAAATCTTCTTTGGATTCACCGTTGTTTTCGAAATGCCGAAGCACAGCGGTGAGCACATACATATTAGACAGCGCATCCGCTAGACGACCTGATATTTTTTCGCGGCGTTTCAGTGTGCCGCCGAGTATGCCGAGGCAAACATCGGAGATCAACGCGAAAGCGGAACTCATCCGAACCAGTTGCTGATAATAATATTTAGTGTGCTGGCTACCGGGGGCGCTACGAATAAAGCGCCCACCTGTGATTCCCATGACAAAGCTACGCACCACGTTGCTGATAACAAATCCAACGTGTGCAAATAAAGCATTATCGAAATCACGCAGCGCCTTTTTTCTGTTTGGATTATGAAATGACTGCACTTCTTTTAATAAATAGGGATGGCTACGCAATGCGCCCTGGCCAAAAATAATCATGGTGCGGGTGAGTATATTGGCGCCTTCGACCGTAATGCCGACAGGAATCAACTGGTAGCCGCGACCGAGAAAGTTATTCGGCCCCATACAGATGCCGTGCCCGCCGTGAACATCCATCGCGTGATTCATGACTTTGCGCATGCGTTCGGTGAGCTGCTGTTTCACCACGCCAGAAAGCACCGATGGCATGGCGCCATTATCCAGGCTGGACAGAATCAACAGACGCGCTGCATCCATCGCGTATGCCTGACCACCGATTACGGCCAGCGCTTCTTCGACACCTTCAAAATAACCAATGGGTGTATGGAACTGAGAGCGAACTCTTGAGTAGGCGCCGGTGAATTTGCTGCACACTTTGCCTGCACTGGTGCTCATCGCCGGTAAAGAAATCGCACGGCCATCGGTGAGACATTCCATCAGCATGCTCCAGCCTTTGCCGACATAGTCGACACCACCAATGATCTGATCAAGCGGTATAAACACATCTTTACCGCGAATGGGACCGTTCATGAACGACTGGTTTGAGGGAAAATGTCGATGCCCGATTTCCACCCCGGGGGTGTCGCGTTTAACCAGGGCCAGAGTAATACCGATGTCTTCCTTGTCACCCAGTAAATGCTCTGGATCATACAGTTTAAAAGCGATGCCGAGCAGAGTGGCCACCGGCGCCAGAGTGATATAACGTTTTTCCCAGTTAAGACGAATACCGAGCACCTTGTCTTTGCCAGCAAAACTGCCAAAACACACCACGCCATTATCCGGCATGGCACCCGCATCACTGCCGGCCTCAGGACCGGTCAAGCCGAAACAGGGGACTTCTTCTCCGCTGGCAAGACGTGGCAAATAATAATCTTTTTGTTCTTTTGTGCCGTAGGTCATCAGCAATTTGCCAGGGCCCAGTGAATTGGGCACCATCACTGTCACCGCAGCACTACCACTGCGGCTGGCGATTTTCATCACCACTTCGGAATGCGCCAGCGCAGAATATTCAAGGCCACCATATTCTTTGGGAATGATCATGCCAAAAAACTTGTGCTTTTTAATATGCTCCCAGGCATCGGGCGGTAGATCGTATGCTTCCTGGGTGATTTGCCAGTCATCGATCATTGCGCAAAACTGCTCAACAGGGCCATCTAAAAATGCCTGTTCGTCTGCATTCAGTTTTGGTGCAGGCAAGGATTGAATCATTTTAAAGTTGGGTCTACCGTTGAACAGCTCGGCTTCCCACCAGACATCACCTGCATCGAGCGCTTCCTGCTCGGTTTGCGATATAGTGGGCATGACTTTTCGCATGCCGCGGAAAACAGGTTTGCTGAATAAAATTCTACGTAAAGGTTTAAAATTAAGCGGTACTGCAATCAGCGCGTAGATTATCCAGAGTACAGTCAGGCTAATGATACTCAACCAGCTAAAGTAAGTGGTCACTGCGAGTAAGGCGCCCGGTATAAACGTCCACAGCAGTAATGACCAGCGGAAGTACGCGACAGTCACGACAAACACTAAAAATACAATCACCGAGATCGTCAGCAACATCATATCGTTTTACCTCTGGCCTTTAATAGACTTTTGTTCCTGCTCTGTAGTTTCAATTTTATCTGTCATAGTGGCGTCAGAATTTTTTTGTTCAATATTTATACTTATGTTTCCATCATGTTGATTCATTGCCACGTCAGCAACAAGGTCATCACCTGTTTCATTCCAGTGTACTCCTGTTTTATCCCATGGCAACTTGCGATAGACCGAGAGTTCATCAAAATCCATCAAAGGATATTTAATCACGTCAAAAAAGGGCGAGTAATCGAAGTCGGCAGGGGTGATCAGTCTGGTATTTCGTTGGTAAAGCCTGAGCTTTCCGGATTTGTCGCGATGCAGTACCGGGCGTATCGGAAAATGCACGCGTGCAAAGGCTTCTGCCATCATAGTTGAGCACACTGTTTGTGTTGGTTTCCCTGCATTATGTTCGAACAATGAAGAACGCCAGCGACGTGGCAGAATGCCATAAGGAAACATAAAACGCGCAAGATCAAGCAACTGACGTACGTTGTAATCACTGCCCAGCTGATTGATCGCATAGCCAATCACTTCCTGAGCATCATGACGTGTGAGACCGCGAGGACGGCAAATGCGCAGATGCTCACCATTATAATTATCAAGCGTATCAACAATCGTGCCCTTGCCAAGCAGCGATTCGATAATGAGCTGGTCGTCGGCATTGTCCGGGTAAAATTTCTCAATTTGCTTACGTAGATCGGGGTCATCGATATCATGCAGACGACCGACATACAGAAAAGAGTGTGTCCAGCAACTCTGGGTGATCACCTTAATGATATCGCTGACTCTGGAACGGCCTTCGACCAGCAGTACATCACCCGGACGAAGTTCGTAACGCAGGCGTTCAAAATCCGAGAGTGAAACCTGCTGGATTTCTTTTTCGCGCGTCAGCCACTGGATGATCTTATCCCAGATAATATTTCTGACACCGGCGAACAGCCTCAGCATTGCGACCTCCAGTCACACAATATGAAACAGGATATGGGCCAGTTGCGCTAGCCTGTATTGTTATTTTCTAATTTAATATCAGTTGTTTATATAGAGTGTAGCTATTTGTGGGACATTTGCCCGCATCCGCGGTTCAGGGTCTGCCGTCAGGTACTGACAAAATCATTGATCCAGCGCAAAACCTGTTCCAGCTGTTGCTCAGAGGTATGAAAATGCGGTGATAGCCGCACGCCACCGCCGCGAGCAGCGCACACAATGCCGGACTGCATCATGGCCTGATACATGGGCTCTGCGGCCAGATTTTGATGGCGGAAGGTAACAATACCTGCATGGCGAGCATCGTCCAGCGGTGTCAGCAGTTCGATGCCCTGGATTTTTCCCAGTTCTTCCAGCAGGTGCGCGCTGTGGCTGAGCACGGTGTTTTCAACATGCTCCATGCCGGCTGAAAATAGCACTTCCAGTGAGGCGTCCAGCGCTACCACGCCAAGCGTATTGGGGCTGCCACATTCAAAACGCTGGGCAGTATCGATGCTTTCCCAGTCAGAGCGGGAAAAATCGCCCGGGTGCTTCAGCATGTGCCAGCCGTATTCGTGCAATTTAAGACTGTTGCGCAGGGTCGCCGAACAATAAAACAGTGCTAACCCTTCGGGCCCCAGCATCCACTTATGGCCGTCGGCGACAACGAAATCGGCTTTTGCAGCGACCACGTCAAAACATCGTGCACCCAGCGACTGGATGGCATCGACACAAAATAGAATCCCGCGTTCACGGCAGGCGTGGCCCAGTTGTTCCAGTTCCAGACGCAGGCCCGTGCTGTACTGCACCGAACTGCAACTAAGCAGACGCGTGTTTTCATCCATGGCTTCAATGAGCCGCAGTTCGGGTTGCTCACAGTGATTGATTTCGACCAGACGAACATCCACACCATACTGATTGAGCGATTCCCAGACCACGCGGTTAGATGGAAACTCACTGGCTGGAATCACGATATTGTCACCGCTTTCCCAGGGCAGGCCATACGCGATAAAAGACAGCCCTTCGGAAGTACTTTTCAGCAGTGCGATATCATCGATTGAGGGGGCGTTGATCAGCTGGCGCAATTTCTCGCGCAGACCGGTTTCGCGCTGGCTCCATTGCGGATAGTGTCTGGCGCCGAGGCGGGCGTTTTCCTCGGCAAAAGCGATCACAGCATCACGCGTCGCAGTCGGCCAGGGCGCAACCGCAGCGTGATTGAGATAAATAATGTCTGGATCGAGATCGAAACCTTGCATGTATTCTGTATTTGCTCGTGGCCAGCATTCATAATACGAACGCAACGTGAACTCCAGATTACAGGTTACAGATAATAATGGCTATCGAGATCGAAAGAAAATTCACCCTGAAAAATGATAGCTGGCGAACGCAGGTCGAGCGAAGTAGCCGAATTCGTCAGGGATATCTGGTCTCGGGCATGGAGGCGGGACAGCCTTCCTCGGTCAGGATCAGGATATCGAATAGCCATGCCAGCCTGAATATTAAAAGCGTGGTACTGGGCAGTGCGCGCCACGAGTTTGAATATTCCATTCCGCTCGACGATGCTGAATACATGCTCGAACAATTATGCAAGCCGCACCTGATCGAAAAAACGCGCCACATCGTAGTCCACGCCGGGCATCGCTGGGAGATCGATGTTTTTGAAGGCGTAAACCAGGGCCTGGAAATGGCTGAAATTGAACTTCAATCTATCGACACCGATTTTGAATTACCCGACTGGGCAGGTGAGGACGTCACTGACGATCTACGCTATTACAATATTTATCTAGTAGATAAACCCTACTCATTATGGTGAAACTACGTTCTTGCCTAGTGCATCTGCTATGATTCGCGGCAAAACGACGCTACAGGAAAACCCGAGTGGCAAAAAGTAATTCAGATATCAATGTACTGGTCGTCGATGACCACGATCTGGTGCGCTATGGCATCGTCAGCCTGCTGAAAGCTCAGGACGGTATCCATGTACTGGCCGAAGCCAGTACCGGTGAAGAAGCACTGGAGCAGTGCCGAAAGCACAATGATGTCCTTGATGTGATTCTAATGGATATCAATATGCCTGGGATTGGCGGCATGGAGACCACTTCCAGAATCAGCAAACAATGGCCGGGATTGGGCATCATCATCATCACTGTGCACGGCAATGGGCCTCTGCCCAAAAAGTTACTACAGGCAGGTGCGCGCGGTTATCTCACCAAAGGCGATGGCGTCACTGAAATCGTACAGGCGATTCGTGATGTCAAAGGCGGCGGGCGATACATTGCCAAAGACATTGCGCAAAACCTGGCGCTGTCGATGCTACCCGGTGATGACGGCAATCTGCTCGATCGACTCTCCAAACGTGAGCTTCAGGTGTTGATGATGATTTCTCAGGGACAGAAAACTCAGGAAATTTCAGAAACGCTGAACATCAGCCCGAAAACCGTGAGCACCTATCGCGTGCGTCTGCACGAAAAGCTGGAAGTCGATACCGATGTGGAAATGCTACACCTTGCTATCAAGCATGGGATTCTGGATGAATCTAATTAAATAAATTATAATAAATATATTATAATCAATAATATAAAGTTAACTCTTAAACCAGATAATATAATATTTCGTGACCATGTCAGAATCCGGATTTGACCCAGAGTGCCGCCGCTGCCCGCGACTGGCCAGCTTTCTCGACGACGTTAAACACGATTATCCTGAGTATTTCGCACGTCCGGTGCCAGCGTTTGGCGATGATCGTGCACGGCTGTGCATTGTTGGACTCGCACCCGGTATGCATGGCGCGAATGCCAGCGGCCGACCTTTCACCGGTGATTTCGCGGGCATATTGTTATACGAAACACTCCATAAATACGGTTTTGCCAGCAAGCCGCAGTCGGTTTCGGTAACCGATGGGCTGAAACTGAAAAACTGCCGCATCACCAATGCCGTGAAATGCCTGCCACCACAGAACAAACCTGTGGGTGACGAAATCAACACCTGCAACGACTGGTTGCAGGCTGAACTGCTCGCGTTACCGAAGAATCACATCATTGTCGCTCTCGGGGGCATCGCTCACAAAGCGGTACTGCGCGCGCTGGGCCATAAACAAAGCGAACATAAGTTCGGCCACGGCAACGAACACGCGCTGGAAAACGGTCTGCTGATCGATTCTTATCATTGCTCGCGCTACAACACCAACACCCGGCGCCTGACCACAAAAATGTTCGAACAGATCTTCGCTCGTGCCAGAGATTTACTGATAAAACCTTAAAAATATGCACCACAGAGACACGGAGAACACAGAGGAAAAACACTTCTTTTTGTTAAAACACACATACCTGAAATTCGTTCAGCGCTTTAATAGTTAGTGTTTTTAACCAGATTCTATCTCTGTGTTCTCCGTGTCTCTGTGGTGAAAGATTTTTAGCCCGGTTTTTCTTTATACTAATGCGATGACTGAAGTATCCCCGCCAGCCTTTGACCATGTCGCATTCCTCAAGACCGTGACCAGCCGTCCCGGCGTGTATCGCATGTTCGATGCTGATGACACCGTGCTCTATGTCGGCAAGGCGAAAAACCTGAAAAACCGCCTGAGCAGCTATTTTCGCAATACTGGCATCAGCGCCAAAACCGCGGCGCTGATTTCGCACACCCGCAGCATCACCGTCACCGTGACCCACACCGAAGGTGAGGCGCTGATTCTTGAGAGCAATCTGATCAAGGAATTCAGCCCGCGCTATAACGTGCTGATGCGTGATGACAAAAGTTACCCGTATATATATGTATCCGACACCCAGGCGTATCCGGGGATCGAAGTACATCGCGGTGCGCGCAAACGCCCCGGGCGTTATCTCGGGCCGTACCCCAATGCCACCGCGGTACGCGAAACCATCCATCTGTTGCAAAGCACGTTCAAGATTCGTTCCTGTGAAGACAGCGTATTCCGCAATCGCTCTCGACCCTGTTTGCAATATCAGATCAAACGCTGCTCAGCACCCTGTGTCGGTTATATTTCGGAGCAGGCCTACGGCATCGATATCAAACACGCGATGCTGTTTCTCGCCGGCAAAAGCACGCAGATCATCAACGAGCTGGTCGAAGCCATGGAAAAGGCCTCAGCCAGGCGCAATTTTGAAAAAGCCGCGACCTATCGCGATCAGATCCAGCATCTGCAGGCCGTGGCAGAACGCCAGTATGTCAGCGGTGATCAGGGCAATATCGACATACTTGCCTGCGCCAGCGAAGCCGGGCAGGCCTGTGTCCAGGTATTTTATGTGCGCAATGGCCTGAGCCTGGGCAATCGCAGCTATTTTCCGAAATTGCCGGAAGCCATGCTGCCCGAGCAGGTGCTGGCGGCCTTTATCCCGCAGTTTTATCTGAGCCGGGAAATGCCGTCTGAAATCATCCTTGCTAACCCGCCAGAGGAAACCGAGCTGCTGGAGCAGGTGCTGAGCGAGAATGCCGGCCACAAGGTGAGTCTGCGCCACAAAGTACGCGGCGAACGCGCGCGCTGGCAGGCGATGGCGCAGGAAAATGCGGTCAATGCGCTGGTCGCGCGTATGGCTTCGCGTAGTGGCCTGATGAAGCGTTTTGAGAACCTGCAGACGATACTGGAGCTGGATAATCTGCCGCTACGACTGGAGTGTTTTGACATCAGCCATACCATGGGTGAAGCCACCATCGCTTCCTGCGTGGTGTTCACCCCGGAAGGCCCGCTGAAGAGTGACTATCGGCGCTACAATATCAAGGACATCACTCCCGGTGACGACTATGCCGCGATGAAACAGGCGCTCAGTCGACGCTTCCGCAAATCGGAGGCCAAAGAGCAGAAACTGCCCGAGGTATTATTCATCGATGGCGGCAAAGGCCAGCTCAGGCAGGCGATCGAAGTCATGGACGAGCTTGAACTGCGCGAGATCCTGCTGGTCGGTGTGGCCAAAGGCGAGGGCCGCAAGGCCGGTCTGGAAAAGCTGGTGTTCGGCGATGGCCGCTCGGAAAAGTATCTGGGCATCGAATCGCCCGCGCTCAACCTGATTCTGCAGGTGCGAGATGAAGCGCACCGATTCGCGATCAGCGGACACCGTGCGCAGCGGGGCAAAAAACGCCGTGAATCGCCGCTGGAAGCGATACCAGGACTGGGTCCGAAGCGTCGCCAGACCCTGCTCAAGTATTATGGTGGTCTGCAGGGAATTACCCGCGCGGGGGTGGCAGATCTTGCTAAAATCCCCGGCATTAATAAAAAGCTGGCACAGCAAATTTACGATCAATTCCATGAAAACTAAACTGTGAACATACCCAACGCTGTTACCTCGTTTCGCATCGTGTTGATTCCGGTGTTTATCGGGCTGTTTTATGTGCCTGATCACAACGGCGCCTATGCCCTGGCGACCTTTGTTTACTGGCTCGCCTCTATTTCAGACTGGTTTGATGGCTATCTGGCGCGCAAACTCAATCAGCAGTCAGCGCTCGGCGCCTTTCTCGACCCGTTGGCCGACAAGCTGATGGTGATTATCGCGCTGGTGCTGCTGGTTTCACGCCATCCCGATAACTACTGGATAGTGGGTTCGTCGCTGATTATTATCGCGCGTGAAATCATCGTCTCCTCATTACGTGAATGGATGGCCGCGCAGGGCAAAAGCGAGCAGGTCGCGGTGTCTTTTGTCGGCAAGGCCAAAACCGTCGGTCAGATGTTCGCTATTCTGTTTTTGATTTATGAAAAGGACCTGTTCGGCATTCCTGTCCTTATTTTTGGCACCGGACTGCTGGTATGGGCGGCCTTACTCACCATTTTATCGATGCTGGTCTACCTGCAATCGGCATGGGTCACAATTAAACGCTCTTCATAGGCCATTTCGCGCAGTTTCAGCTTGACAGCAAAAAGTTCGCCGCTAGAATAACGGCCTCTTAGAAGCGCGGGAATAGCTCAGTGGTAGAGCACAACCTTGCCAAGGTTGGGGTCGCGAGTTC
>CAYRNH010000005.1:0-30800 GCA_964425515.1 uncultured Thiotrichaceae bacterium
ATTTTTATTTCCCGGGACTCGGTGTTATCGCCGGCTTATTGCTACTATTCATCGTCGGCCTGTTAATGAAAGCTTACGTGGTGCGCCAATTGTTTGCTTTAGGTGAGGATTTGCTACTCAAACTGCCATTAATCAAATCAATATATCGTTCGCTGCGAGACTTTTTTGATTTTCTCTCACCCAAGGATAAAAAGCCGGGGCAGGTGGTAGCTGTCAATCTATATGGGATGGAAATGATTGGCCTGGTGACACAAGAAGATTCGCAACGCTTACCAGAATCATTCCGTGATCAGGATAAAGTAATGGTGTATTTCCCGATGAGTTATATGATCGGCGGATTTACTCTGTTCGTACCCCGTGCTTCGATGCGGCCGTTAAAGATGGGTAAAGACGAGGCTATTCGTTTTGTTATGACTGCCGGAATTACTGGTAAGAACAAAGATTAATAGGGCACATAGATATCTACTATATTTAACCCAATCTGCTCTGATTAAATTATGGCTTTCGAAGCAATGGATTGCAATTTTTTATGCTCACCTGGCCTTGCAATAAATTTCCACGTGAGTATTCACGAAAATGGCAAATGTTGGTTTGTGGATCGTAGTTTTCTATCCATAAATTATCGTCTTTCCATGTGGCCGCAATGTGCAGTTCGCCTTTCGGGTTAGTGATTGACATTACGCCACCGTAGCGTTTTACAAAGATTTGCTGAAAATGGAAATAATAGGCACCCGTACCAATAATTATTACAACTAGCGCTGTGGCACCAGCTGTTTTCCAGCTCTCTAGTTTTGCGCCAATGAAAAAAAGAACGGCTACCGCAGCGCTGACGATGACGGCCCAGTAAAAATATGTAATCATGTTGTTACTCCCGTAAAAAATTACCGCAATCTATTACATAATGCTGCCAATTTCGAACAATGTAAGTATACCCGAGAACGAGATCGAGCTCAGTGCCATTCGTGCTCAGGGTGCGGGCGGGCAAAACGTCAATAAGGTATCGAGCGCTATCCACCTGCGCTTCGATATTAACGCGTCTTCGTTACCCGAGTTTTATAAAAATCGTTTATTACAATTAAATGACAAACGTATCAGTAAAGACGGTGTGATTATCATCAAGGCACAATCGCATCGCACTCAGGAAAAAAATCGTGAAGCCGCACTGGCGCGATTACAGGAACTGATTAAAAGTATTGCCATAGTACGAAAAAAAAGAATAAGCACCAGACCAACCCGCGCCGCAAAAGCACGGCGTATGGATGAAAAAAGTAAACGCGGTAGAGATAAGCTATTGCGTCGGAATATTGATGGTCATGATTGAGTCCACCGACGAAGTTATCCGCCGCTCAGGATCTGGGTTTATCCTGTATTTCGGGGTGTTTAGCTCGCTATACAATGTGGCGCGAGTATCAGCATCAGCGCCTGTGCATGCTCTGCAGCGCTTCGGCCCAGATCGGTCAGATAGCCGCCATCCTGTTGTGTGAGTAGCCCTTTCTGGTACAGGCGTTTTACCGCTTCGATGAACTCCGGATTGGCGTTTTTGTGAACTTTGATGCCCCGCAGACCTGTGTCCAGACTGTAGCGAATCAGCACATCCAGTTCGTGCATTTGTTCAGGTGAGTATGGCATTGTGTGCTCCAGGGGAATCTTTTTGAATTCGGTCGGACATAGTAACAGGGCAGTGCCAGATATTGCAAAATGTCCATGCAAAATACGCCTGTAAACCCGCTACAATACAGGGAGCGATAACCTGTATCATATGCCTGATCGACACCATGAGTCTAAATACTATGCTGAAATGTTTTTTTACTGGGAAACAGGGCTTTTACTGGCTGGCGATGCTGGTCTTTGGCCTCGCCATGGAAGGTGTCGCACTGATCTACCAGTATGTGCTCAATGACCCGCCTTGCGTGCTCTGTATTCACGTCCGGCTTTGGGTGTGTCTAATGATAGTGCTGGCGTTTGTAGGGTGGCTGGTACGGACGAAACGTGTGTGGAGTGCACTAACGCATCTGTTAATGGCTGGCACCATGGCGGGCATACTGGATCGTGCCTGGCGACTACTGGGTACTGAACGCGGATTTTATATATCCAGCTGCAATTTCGACCTCGGGCTACCATCCTGGTTTACACCGGACAAATGGCTACCTTCGGTTTTTGAAGTACAGGCAAGCTGTGGCTATACCCCTCAACTGGTCTTCGGTATTACCATGTCCGAGTTCCTGCTGGTGATGTCTGCCTGTTTACTGCTGTTGAGCGTGGTTCTTGCCATCGTTGTTTTCATATCTAAACCTGAGTAATTATGCGACATTTTTTATGGCTGCTGTGTAGCGCAGCTGCTTTCGTTTTGCTTGCTACAAACACTCTGCTGGCAGCACCACTGTCACAGGACTTAACTGTCACCGTTGCCGATCAGGATCTACAGATCAACCGTTTTCCGGCCAAAGGGGATCACCTTGTACTGTGGATAAGCCCAAACGCGGGCTTGCCAGAGCGAGAGGCAGCGCTCGCAACTGCTTTGGCAAAACGCGGTGTCGAAGTCTGGTACATCGATATTCTGGATAGCCTGTTTTTACCCAGAAGCTCGAGCGCCATGCGCGCACTGGACGGGCGCTATGTTGCAGGCCTGATTTCAGCAGCACATGAGAAAACGGGTAAGCAGGTAGTGCTGCTGACGCATGGCTATGCCTGTTTGCCGGTGCTAAGAGGGGCCAGGCTCTGGCAAAAAGATTTTTTTGCAGGTAAAGCGACTCAGAAGTCACGTTATTTGTCAGGCGCAATCCTGATTTCTCCAGAACTCCACAGTCGCACGACCGATCTGGGGCTCGAGCCTGTATACGCCCCCATTGCCAGCGCGACGAATATCCCCATCATGATCTATCAGTCTGGCAAGCGAGGCAACCGATGGCAGCTGAAGAAAACCATGGAGCATCTGGAAAGCGGTGGGGCGCAGGTATACCTTAAAATTTTACCAGGTGTTACCGGTCTGTTTTACAAAGATGATACAGCACAAGCAACACAGGCTGCGCTGGCGGCATTACCCACTGAGTTGCACAGCGTGATAAAAAGCCTGGATAAAATGCCGATGCCAGACAAAATTCTTCCGATTGAGAAGCCGGTGTCACCTGTTCATGGAGGACGTGATATCAGGCTTGCACCATATCATGGCAACCCAGTACCCCAGCCATTAAATCTGAAAACCTTACAGGGCAAACGATTCATACATACGAATTATCATGGAAAAGTAACCCTGGTAAATTTCTGGGCAAGCTGGTGCGGTCCCTGTGTGAAAGAAATACCTTCGTTAAATAATCTCCGAAAAAAAATGCATGGGAAACCCTTTCAGCTTATTTCAGTAAACTATGCTGAAGACAAACAACATGTCAGTGACTTTATGAAAAAGGTCGAAGTGAATTATCCTGTATTACTCGACACAGATGGACTGGTAGCCAAACAATGGGGGGTATCGGTATTTCCCGCCACATTCGTCATCGGACCAGATGGTAAAATTAAATACGGTGTTAGTGGTGGTCTTTATTGGGATAGCCCTGATGTCATCCAGAAACTTGATCATTTAATCAATCAAACTCACTGATTCAAATTGCCTGAACTATCATTGTATTATGAACAAAGCAGCTACTAAATAAATATGAAAAAACATGCCGTTCAAGATGCGCTGATTTCACCCACGGGACGACTGGAAATACTCTCTCGCTCTGAAGTCAGCAAATTACTGGATACCAGTAAAGGCGGGCTTTACACGCTGTTTCGAAACTGCGCACTTGCTGTACTTAACAGTGGCAACGATCTCGATGACGGAAAAAAACTACTGGAACGATACAAGAACTTTGATATTCGTGTATTACAAAATGAACGCGGCATCAAACTCGAACTAAAAAATGCCCCTGCCAAAGCATTTGTAGATGGCGAGATCATTAAGGGCATTAGTGAGCATCTTTTTGCTGTGCTGCGCGATGTTGTTTATCTAAACGATGAAATCATCGGCAATCCTAATTTCACAATGGACAGTTCAGAGCATATTACCAATGCTGTGTTTCATATCCTGCGTAATGCCAATATATTAAAACCTGCCATCACCCCGAAACTGATTGTCTGCTGGGGTGGACATTCGATTAGTCGCGAAGAATACGACTACAGCAAGGAAGTCGGCTATCAGCTTGGTTTGCGTGATCTGAATATATGCACTGGCTGCGGCCCGGGCGCAATGAAAGGTCCAATGAAAGGCGCGACCATTGGCCACGCGAAACAACGTATTGATAATGGAGTTTACCTGGGTATTACCGAACCCGGCATTATCGCAGCCGAGTCACCCAATCCCATCGTCAATCATCTGGTTATCATGCCCGATATTGAAAAACGGCTCGAGGCATTCGTGCGTACGGGCCACGGAATTATCGTATTTCCCGGCGGGGTAGGTACTGCGGAGGAAATTCTTTATTTACTAGGCATACTACTGCACCCGGAAAATCGTGATATTCCATTCCCGTTGGTGCTCACCGGTCCGCACAGTGCAACCGACTATTTTCGTGAAATCGACCATTTTATTGGTCAAACGCTAGGCCCTGATGCTCAGAAACTGTACACCATTGTAATGGACGATCCGATTAAAGCAGCTCAGGTTATGGCTCAGGGTGTCGATGCGGTACGCGACTTCAGAAAATTGCGTGAAGACGCATACTACTTTAACTGGTCGCTGCACATTGACAAAGCATTCCAGGAACCCTTTATTCCCACACACGAGAACATGAGCCATTTGCAATTACATACCGGTCAGCCCGCACATTTGCTCGCAGCCAATCTTCGCAAAGCTTTTTCAGGCGTGGTTGCAGGTAATGTGAAAGACGAAGGCATACGTGAAATTGAAAAGCATGGTCTATTTGAGATCCGTGGTGACACAGACATGATGCAGTTAATGGATAGTCTGCTTTCATCATTCGTGAAGCAACATCGTATGAAATTACCGGGCACGAAATACAAACCATGTTATCGTGTGATTCAGGTTGATACCGACAACTAATCACTTAATTTATTAGTGATGCAGCAAAGGTCTGAGCCCGACCCAGACATTTTGCATCACTTGGAACTGCCCCTGCGCTGTTGGATGTATGCCATCCGACTGCAATAGTTTGCGATAATCTGCAACTTTATCGAGTATTTTAGGGACCAAAGCAACGTGATACTTTTTGCTGATTTTCGTATAGAGTTTTTCAAACTGCTGGACGTAGGCGGTGCCGTAATTGGGTGGCAAGCGCACACCGACTAATAAAACAGCCGCATGATGTTTGTTACAAAGCTTGATGATCTGTGTCAGACTGTTTTCAATTTCACTAAACGCCAGCCCCCTTAAACCGTCATTGCCACCCAGCTCCACAATGACAATTTCGGGTGTTTGCTGAGCCAGCGCTGCGGGCAGGCGATTAAGACCGGTTCGAGTGGTATCGCCACTGACACTGGCATTAACAACGCGGTAATTATAGGATTTTTCATCCAGATGCTTTTGTAGTAATGCAACCCAGCCCTGGTTTATATCAATACCATAGCCAGCGCTGATACTGTCACCCAGTACAAGTATAGTGGGCTTTGTAGCTGAGACACTGACCGCCGGGAACAGCAACACCAGAAACAATACACACAGGCAACCAGTTGATTTTATTTTTTTTAAATGTCCGCGAAAAAACATGAGTAACACGCATCCAGGTTCATTTGTAGAAGCACGCGCAGTCGGCAAAACCGTTATCAACGGCGATACCACACTGACTTTGCTCGATGATATCAATTTTACTGTAGCAGCGGGAACTTCTGTTGCCATTTTAGGCGCTTCCGGCTCGGGCAAGACCACCTTGCTGGGCCTGCTCGCAGGGCTCGATGATACCAGTCGGGGGAAAATCATCATCGATGGGCATTGTCTCAATGATCTCGACGAAGATGGACGCGCTGCTTTGCGCGCCAGTAGCATCGGTTTTGTATTCCAGAATTTCCAGTTACTGCACAGTCTGAACACAATAGAAAACGTCATGCTGCCGCTCGAGCTCGCAGGCGTTAAACAGGCGCGTAATCTCGGCCAGCACCTGCTGGAGCGTGTTGGACTCAGTGATCGCGCCAATCATTATCCAAACCAGTTATCAGGCGGCGAACAACAACGCTGCGCAATTGCACGCGCATTTTCAACACAACCACGGTTGTTGTTTGCCGATGAGCCCACCGGTAACCTCGATATTGATACCGGACAGAGAATTATTGATCTGCTGTTTGAACTCAATAGCGAGCAGGGGACAACGCTCATCATGGCGACCCATGATACGGTACTAGCTGATAAGTGCGGGCGTCGCCTGGAATTAAAAGCGGGCCGACTGCTTAGTGATTCTGTCATAACACCTTATTGACGATCTGTGTCATGAATCAGGACAGATTTCTCACCCAATTTTTATTTGTATGGAAAAATGCATGGCGCATGCTGTGGCGCGACTGGCGCACCGGTGAGCTCAATATACTGGCCTTAGGCCTACTGATTGCTGTCACCAGCATTACCGCTGCAGGTTTTTTTATTGACCGTGTCGAAAACGGCATGAAGCAACAATCTGCGGAACTTATTGGTGCTGATCTGGTTGTATCTTCCTCGCGCAATGACCTTGGCTCATACGCAGCTAATGCGCAAAAAAATGGCTTAATAACAACGACCACGATCGGATTCAGGAGTGTTATTCCCGGCAAAACCCGCCCGCAACTGGTTGAGGTCAAAGCGGTCAGCAAGGGATATCCGTTGCGGGGTAGCCTGAGGATTTCAGACACCGCTTTTACTTCTGGCGAGCTAACACGTGATATTCCAGACAGCGGTCAGGTATGGGTCGATGCAAAATTACTGCAATTGCTCAATATCAACAATGGTGCCGTAATACAGCTGGGTGATAAGCATTTCACGGTGAATAAAATAATTGCCTATGAACCGGATCGGGGTGGCGATTTATTCAGCGTTGCACCTCGCGTGCTGATGAACGCCGACGACCTTCCAGCCACGCACCTGATCCAGCAGGGCGCATTGGTCAGTTATCGATTATTAATCAAAGGTTCACCGGATGCGATACGCAGCTTTCATAAATATATCAAGGCTCGCTTGCAGCCCGGTCAACAGGTCATTGATACCGAGCACGGAAGACCCGAATTACAGTCAGCCCTGACCAACGCCCGGCGTTTTCTTGCGCTGGCAGTGATTATTAGTGTTTTGTTATCAGGTATAGCCATTGCTACAGTGGCCAATCGATTCTCACGGCGACATTTTGAGACCAGCGCAATGTTGCGCTGCCTTGGTGTAAAACGAAAAACAATATTTCAGTTATTCACACTGGAAATACTTTTATTATCACTCATTATCAGTACGGCAGGGGTACTGCTTGGCTATGTGACACAGCTGGGTATTGCGCAAATATTAAATACATTAATTTTAGCCCATCTACCAGCAGCGACCTTAAGACCATTACTGCTGGCATACGCTTCTGGCATTATACTGCTCACCGGGTTTGCGCTACCACCGTTATTGATACTTAAACGCGTACCATTACTGCGCATACTGCGGCAGGATACGGCGGTTAAAGGTAATACAAACGCATTTCTATATTTATCTGTGCTGATTTGTATAGCGGTATTACTGCAATGGCAGTTACAGGAACCACGATTGGTAGGCATGATCATGGCTGGCATGTTTGCAACCTTACTCGTTCTATCAGGTTCAGCGTATTTGCTAACGCATTTCCTGACGCGACTACGTCAACGTGTCGGCATTTCCTGGCGTTTTGGCCTGGCGAACATAGCGCGCCACCGTAGACAAAGCATAATACAAATCGTGGCGTTCGGGCTTGGCATTATGATATTGCTACTGTTCTCAATTGTTCGTTCAGATCTACTTAAAGACTGGCAACAAAGTCTTCCGGTTGACGCACCGAATTATTTCATCATTAATGTTCAGTCTAACCAGATCAATAATATTACTCATTATTTTAATCAGAAAAAAATAAGCCCGGTAAAGTTTTACCCCATGGTACGGGCGCGCCTGATGGCCATCAATCATGTGAAAGCGAGTGCTGATAATTATAATAATGAACGCGCCAAACATATGATCACAAGAGAATTCAATCTTTCATGGGCAGCGAAACCACAGAGTGACAACAAGATTGTTGCTGGCAAATGGTGGAAAGCAGATGATTTTGGAAAGCCACTGCTTTCTTTTGAAAAAAAGCTGGCTGACACTTTACATATTAAGATTGGTGATACACTCAGTTTTGACATAAATGGTGTAAACACTGATTTTGTAGTTAGCAATCTACGTAGCGTAAACTGGAATACTTTCAAGATTAATTTTTTTACTGTTATACCACCCGGCGTGCTCGAGGACAGCCCTGCAAGCTGGGTGACCAGTATCTATCTCAATGATCAGCAAAAGGCTTCATTGGTGCCGCTGGTTAAACGTTTTTCAAATGTAACAGTGATTGATGTCGACACCATTATGACGCGATTACGCAGCATCATGGATAGAGTCATACTTGCAGTAGAGTTTATTTTTATGTTTACGCTGTTCGCGGGCCTGGTTGTGTTATATGCCATTATTCAGGCCAATCAGGATGAGCGTCGTTTTGAAAGCGCTATCTGCCGCACGCTCGGTGCTTCCAGATCAATTTTGCTGCGTGGCCTGATTACCGAGTTTGTCACACTGGGGGCGCTCTCTGGTTTGCTCGCCGGGCTGGCTGCCAATGCTATTGCCTTGTTACTGGCGACATATGCTTTTGATTTCGAATATCATTTTGACCCGAGCGTGGTACTGATGGGTTTTATTTCCGGAATTCTGATTGTAGGGATTGCCGGCGTACTCGGTACCTATCATGTGTTAACGCAGCCGCCATTACGCACACTACGACAAGCTGGCTGATAAACATCAATGATGTGTCGACGCATTGATGTAATTACCCATTTACGTGAACAACTGGCAATCCATTATGATCAATAAACCCTATTCAGAATCCTGTGAACAGAATCGCGAACCGATACTGGCTGTACTTCAGCCTTTACTGGCAGATTCGCAAACCGTTCTGGAAATCGGCAGCGGCACAGGACAGCATGCGGTATATTTTGCATCCGAACTGCCGCATCTGATCTGGCAAAGCAGTGATTGCTCCGCCTATCTTCCTGGTATACATAGCTGGCTGGACGAGGCCGGACTGGCCAACACACCAGATCCGCTCGAGCTTGATGTCACCAAACCCTGGCCGCAGCTGTCTGTAGATACGGTCTTCTCGGCGAATACCGTGCACATTATGCACTGGCCTATGGTGGAGGCACTGTTCGCAGGTATGGGCAGCTTATTACCCACAGGTGGGCAATTTCTGCTGTATGGGCCGTTCAACTATAACGGCAGCTACAGCAGTGACAGCAATGCCCGCTTTGACATCTGGCTGAAGGCCCGTGACCCTGATTCAGGGATCAAAGACTTTGAAAGGCTAGACCATCTGGCTCAGGCTGCCGGCCTGAACTTTATAAGACTATATCCAATGCCAGCGAACAATCAGATCCTGCATTGGCAGAAAACCTGACCAGCGGTGTAATATCATGGTCAAAAGTACCGCCCGTCGAAAACTCGGCAAAAATCGTCAATTTTTCAACGTAATGCTTGCTTAGAATCTTTACCAGAGCTATAAATAAGGCACCACGCGACAAATGCTGTGCAAATTTTTAAATCCTATATATGCACACATAAAAATAAATATATAAATCAAAATCTTAGCCACCATCCATAAACAGGAGGGCTGGTTACACAAATGCGCTCAAACCTTAGATACAGACTGTATTTTAGCTGACTGCCAGACACTGAAATAATATTCAGAACTGGACTCAGAACCTGTTTCCAGGCGAGTGACTGTTGATGCGCACACAAGAACCCGATAACAATAACGCTGTCTCTGACAGCACTGCTGCCCAGTCTCCCATACAAGGGAAAGACGCTATGGCTGCACGCGCCTCACTTTCAGACAAACTCAAACTCGCTGAAGCCATCTACGATTCCGTCAATGAACACATGATCGAGCACGTTGCCGCACTGCTGGCAACAACTCCATCTCACCTGGACACGCTTCTCGAAACCTGTACCAACAGCGACAAAGAGATTTCTTACCTCGCGATACAACGTTTTATCAAAAGTGAGGGTGATAATGTAACGCGTCAATTTTTTATCACACTAAATGACAGACTCAAATCAGGTGCGAAAAAGGATGATGAAGATAGCCTGGCACTGGTCAGTGAAGAAGAAATGGAAGAAATGGTCGCAACAACGACCATGCACGCACATGCAATGAATCTGTGCTCAGATGAGCTCAATCAACTTGAAGTACGGCTCGAATATCTGGAGATAACGACTGACGGAAGTATTGAAAAAGAAAGCCTCAACCCAAGACGTCTGGGAGAGGCTTTCTTGCTGACCTTAAAATCACTCAATGTTGAACTTAAAGAACGGCTCAAGCTGTTTGAGTTATTCGATACCGATGTAACACCAAAACTTGAGGAACTGTATAAAGAAGTCAACGCCATGCTGATACAAGCAGGCGTGATGCCAAAAATTGTACTGAGTAATGTAAAGGCTGAAGAAACGGATGATGGAGAGGCCATATCGACTCGTTCTGCCAAATACTACGATCCTCAGGCCAAGGTAGAGGCCAATTTCATACCACGCACGCCACAAGATATGGCGTACCTCGCAAACCAGTTCATGATGGGACAATTCGTACCGTCTGAAAACGCAGTTGGTTTACCAGAATCATTTACCCGACCCGTTGGCAAACAGGATGCGGACGGCAAGAACTATTATGCTCGTAAGGATGTTATGCAGGCCCTTAGTCAGCTGCAGAACCAGATACTGAGCAAAGGCAAAGAACATCAGCAAGCCAGCATTGATGAAATCAAACGATCATTATTCAATGAAATAGGGAAACAGAGTGGTGGTGTTATCACCAAACAGGTGAACACGCTTGATGAACGCAGCATTGACTTCGTTGGTATGATGTTTGACGCAATAATGCATGATAGCAGTCTTTCCAGCATCATCAAAAATCTGTTATTGCGTTTACAGATACCTGTTATCAAAGTTGCAATGTCTGATACCAATCTGTTTCAACGAGATGACCACCCAACACGCGAAGTACTCAATCTTGTAAGCGAAGCCGGAAAGGGTGTTACCGAAGAACAGGACAGAGTATACGGCGAACTAGAAACCATCATTGATGGCGTATTAGAAGAATTCGATGTAGATATCGAAAGCTTCAACCAGGCCGCTGATTCGCTACGAAAATTAATCGAATCAGAACAGCAAGTTTCTCTGGAAAACGAAAAACGTGAGCAGCAAGCCGTGATGGTTGCCCACGCACGCGAGATCGTGGTCACTGAAATACAAAATATTTCGACCAATAAAATTATTCCCAGGAACGTTTTACCACTAGTTACAAAAAGCTGGCCCTCATTGATGGTAAATCGCTATATTAAAAATGGTATTGATAGCTGGCCATGGCTTGAATCAGTAATGTTGATGAAATTGCTCGTTAAATGCCTGCAGCCGATAAAAAGTAATGGTCAGTGGCAAATGGTGTGGTCAAACCACATGGCTTTAATCGACGCAGTAAAAGAGGAACTCTATACAACCAAACAAAACAGAGATGCAATAACTGATCAGGTTGAAGCCTTGAAAGACACATTCCTTGAACTGCTTGATGCTTACGGTTATAAACTGACAGAAAACGAAGAGCTTGCTCCGGTAACTGAAGATGAGAGCATGGTGAATTATGATGCGCCTGCTGCCAACGATGACAATGTTCAGACAACTGATCTCGAAGAAGTCGTAAGACTCGCACAAGAGAAGCTTGGACAGCTACCCAGCATGGTACATCCGGGCGTCTGGTTCGAAATATACAACGGTGATGACAAGGCGGTACGTAGATTAAAACTTTCAGTAATACTAACAGGCATTGCAAAACTGGTATTTGTTGACCGTAAAGGAATCAAGGTTATTGAAAAAGACGCAGCAGACTTCGCTGCCGAATTAACCAGTGAAAAGTCCCGATTTATTGCAGATCACTCCACATTCGAGCATGCGCTCGGCCAGGTTATCCATTCCATTGCAGCCTGATCGATATTCCTTCTGGAAGAAACGAGGCGCTCTTATGGCGCCTTTTTTTATGCGCAGCATATTGACCCGTGCCCTGCAACAGCGTATTTATATGTGGCTCGGTGTACTCAAAGGAGAAAACGATGAAAATAACACAGATCTTGCTACTGGCCAGCCTATTCATATCCGCGTCAGCTTCAGCAAAAATTGTCACTCGCAATGTTGATTACAGACATGGCGGTACAGTCATGAAAGGAATGATTGCCTATGATGATGCTATCAAAGGAAAGCGCCCTGGCGTTATTGTAGTGCATGAGTGGTGGGGACTTAACAGCTATGCCCGTAGCCGCGCACGCCAGCTCGCCAAACTGGGCTACACAGCGTTTGCCATTGATATGTACGGCAATGGTAAAACCGCGACGCACCCCAAAACCGCCGGTGCCTTCGCTGGTGAAATCAGCAAAAATTTACCCCTGGCCAAGGCGCGATTTGACGCAGCCGTAGCTACACTCAAGCAGGACAAAACGGTCAATCCCGACAAGATTGCCGCTATCGGTTACTGTTTTGGTGGTGGTATCGTGCTACAAATGGCACGGATGGGCGAAGATCTGAAAGGCGTCGCCAGCTTCCACGGCTCACTTGCCAGCAAGATTCCAGTAACAAAAGGCTCGATCAAGGCAGCGATCCGCGTGTTCAATGGCGAGGCCGATCCCTTTACCACACCAGAACAACTCGCTACTTTTGAACACAATATGTCTGCTGCTGACGTGGACTACAAAGTTTACAACTACAAAGGCGCGAAACACAGCTTCACCAATCCAGGCTCCACTGCGCTTGGCAAGAAATTTAATCTGCCACTGGCCTACAACGCGCATGCAGACAAAGATTCATGGGCGAAGATGCAGGCGTTTTTCAAACAAATATTTAAATAACAGCTAAGAAGCGGAACCACAGACTAATTTGACTGGATCAAATTGAACGCGCGCTTTTACGCGGCCCGACAAATTCATCGGGAATGAATTTGAACAGCGAAGGCTGGCCCGTAGGGCGAAGTCCATGGATGGACGGAGTAACGGTGGAGGGCAGGACGCCCGGAATAGCCACAGAGAACACAGAGAAAAGCAATTGTTTTTAAAACATAACGCTTTATATCAGGATTAGGCACTTAACGTTTTTAACCTGATTTATCTCTGTGTTCTCCGTGTCTCTGTGGTGAAATTTTTATTATTATGATGAACAACTGACTGACAGGCGTTGCGCCCAGTCGGGCGCTTCTGCAGCGTAAGCCTCGAATTCTGGCTGTTCGTCATAAGGCTTACTCAGGCATGTCATCAAGTTGTCTATTTCAGAATAATCCTGCTCGTCGCGTGCTTTACGAATAGCGACTTCGGCCATGTAGTTGCGCAGTATGTATTTAGGATTTTCCTGTTGCATATATGCGCTACGTTCAGTATCAATACTGTCCTCCTGCGACAGCCGTTGTTGATACTTTTCCAGCCAGTGATTGGCCGCTTCACGATCAATAAACAGATCTCTAACTGCGGTATTGCGCGATTCAGCATCTGCCTGTGATAACGCACGAAAGCAAAGCGTAAAATCAACACGGCCTGCCAGCATGATCTCAAGCAGTTGCTGCACCAGCACCTGATCATCTTCCATTGCATCGAGCAAGCCCAGTTTCGCACGCATGTGCGCCGCATAATGCGTGGTAAATTGTGGTTGATACTGTTCAAGTTCGTGCTTCGCGATTTCCACTGCGGTCTCGGTATTCTCATCCAGTAATGGCAACAAGGCCTGAGCCAGACAACTCAGATTAAACAACCCGACTTCGGGCTGTTTGGCGAAGGCATAGCGGCCCTGATGGTCCGAATGATTACAGATAAAACTCGGATCATACTGTTCCATAAAACCAAACGGACCATAATCCAGAGTGATGCCATGAATCGACATATTATCGCTGTTCATCACACCATGTGAAAAACCAACGGCCTGCCAGTGCGCAATCAAACTCGCGGTAGTGCGTACCGCATTGGCCAGCAATGCCTGGTAGGGATTTTCTGTGTTCAGAAATTGCGGGTAATATATTTGAATCGTATGGTCGGCCAGTTTTTTCAAATCATCGTAACGCTGACTGTAAAACAAATATTCAAAACTGCCGAAACGGATATGACTGGGCGCCATCCGCATCAACATCGCACCGGTTTCAATCTGTTCGCGGTAAACTTCTTCGCTACTACCGCTCATAAACAACGCCTGAGTTGTCGGCACGCCCAGACCTTGCATCGCCGCGCTACATAAATATTCCCGAATCGTTGAGCGCAGTACCGCTCGGCCATCTCCATCTCGCGAATACAGCGTTAGACCGGCACCTTTCAGCTGAAGATCCCAGAGTTCCCCATCAGCATTTATAACCTGAGTTAGCAGAATAGCGCGACCATCGCCCAGGCGGGGGACAAGGTGACCGAACTGATGGCCTGCATAGCACAGGGCAATGGGGTCGGTTCCAGCCAATGCTTCTGCGCCTGTCATCAGATCCAGAAAATCTGGGCGTTTGACCTGATCTGGATCCAGGCCGATAAGACCAGCCGCTTGTCTGTTGAAATGAATCAGAAATTGATCTTTAAGCGGGCGCGGCTGATGAAGCGAATAACTGATCTCTGGCAGTCGGAGATAATTATTTACCAGTTGCAGCTGCTCGATACTAAGTGTTGATTTTGTGATCATACGACCACTGTACACCAGTATTCGCGCCCGATACTCGTAACAAGTCTAATGGAATAGGCAGCGATTATCCGTACAGGCAGAGGTAAGCAGTGGCTTCGGCAATTTTCAGCTTGAAGGTACTGTTAGCGGGTACATAGAATGTTTCGCCGGCCTGGTAGTCGGTCCAGTCTTTCTGGTCAGGTAGCTGAATCGTCATGGCGCCGCTGACAACAGTCATCGTTTCTTTTGCAGCAGTATTGAAGGTGTATTCACCGGATAGCATTACGCCCACAGTCGCTGGCAGTGTAGAACTGTCAAAAGCAATGGATTTGACCTTGCCATCAAAATATTCGTTTACTTCTAACATGATACCTGCCTGCCTGTTTTAAAGAATGCAGATAATACACCAGCAGAGCGGTAGTTTTAAATACCGTATTTTCGCAAAACTGTGTATCGGGTGCTATTGAGCAGGTCGGGTTCGGGTAAGCGATGGCTGTTTGGCAAAACGACGTATATACATCACCAGCTGCCAGATTTGAGTGTCACTAAGTTTGTCAAACGCGGGCATGCTTGTGCCAATCGAGCCACCCTTAATAATCCAGTAGAGCTGACCATCCGGGATGCTGGACATGGTGAGGGCACAGGTAAAGTTACGTGGTGGCGGTTCAAACATTGATGCCATCGGGCCATCTCCATCGCCGCGCCTGCCATGGCATTCCTTGCACGCCACTGGTTTTGCAGAACTCTGGTACAGGGTCTTACCTGAATCTATATTATCAGCGGTGACCGGCAGTGGATTTTGCTGTGCTGCTATCTGTGCTGGAGCAAGCTCAGTATCCCGTAGCTGAGGGCAGGTAGCCGAACCGGTTGCGCCTGCGCCCATACAGCCAGACAGGACGATCGTACTGGTGCAAATAGCTGTCAATAGCAGGCTTCGGTCGAATCTCATGGAATATCACTCAGGCAATAATGCCTCATTGTTAACTATGATCATCAGCTTTTTTGTGACCAGTATCACAGAACACCACCCTGTTTTGACTGCTGCCACATGAGCTCGTGATTCTGGTGTGCACCCAATCGTCATGCAAGTTCTGTCGATGTTATCTCCATTAAACACCCGATTGCAAAAAAGCGAGTATAGCCCGAAGAATACGCTTCGGCTCCGGCGGACATCCGCAAATCGTAACATCTGGTTGCAGCACCTTATCGACAGAACCGAGCGAAGCATACGAGCTGCCAATCTCACCGCCGTTGACAGCACAGTCGCCCATGGCGATCAGCCATTTCGGTTCGGGCACAGCATCCCACGCACTCTGTAACGCCGCTTCCATGTGACGTGATACCACACCGGTGACCAGTAGCGCATCGGCATGTCTCGGCGAAGCAACAAAATGCACACCAAACCGCTCGATATTGTAAAAAGGATTACTCAGGGCGTGAATTTCGAGTTCGCAGGCATTGCATGAACCTGCGTCGACTGCACGTATAGATAAACTGCCGGCGAAGCGTTTGTCGATGTGCGATTTAACTTCAAAGCCGAGCTTCTCCAGTTCTTCATCTTCCGATGATTCCTTGATGATGCCGACTTTACCGATTTTATTAATGATCTTTAACATGTATTCACCCTAAAGATCATGTCCAGAATAAGAACCGTTGACAGATTTATTGCACACCGGGAAATCAGGCACGATGTTGCCATGTATCAACTGTTCCAGTGCCGGCCAGTTTAGCCAGCTCGGGTCGCGGGCAAAAAAGCGCGAGATGTTGCCGTTATCATCAAAACGTACATAGCTGATGATTTCACCGCGCCAGCCTTCGACCATGGCGATGCCTTCGGCTTTGTCCTTCGGCAGTTTCCACTCGTGATTTATCTTTCCGTCTGGCATCTGTTGTAATAAGGTTGTCATCATGCTGATCGCGTTATTGATTTCATCCGCGCGAATATGCAACCGCGCCGCAACATCACCCGTTTGAAAACACGGCGACGGCACTTCTATCAAATCATACGGCTCATAGCCGTGGTCTCGACGCAGATCAAAATCGATACCACTCGCTTTGCCAAGATAGCCGACCACACCGAGTTTTTTTGCCATCTCCGGCGAAAGCACACCGGTTCCCAGGATGCGGTCTTCCAGTGATGGGTGATCGTTGATAATCATCATCAGCTCGTGTAGTTCCTGCTGTAACCAGTCATCTTGCTGTTTGAGCGTTTCGATTTGCTCTGCTGAGATATCGACATTCACACCACCGGGAATAATGCAGTCCATCAGCATGCGATGATTGAACATATTGAGGTTGGTGCGCTGCCAGATTTCACGCAAACGACTGAACTGCATGTGCGCAAACACAAAGCCAACGTCATTACAGATCGCGCCAATATCACCGAGGTGATTGGCGATTCGTTCACGTTCAGCGAGCAGGGCGCGGATAACATTCGCGCGTTTCGGTACCGTTATTTTTGCGGCGCGTTCCATTGCCATGCAGGCTGCCCAGGTATGCGCCACCGTGGTATCACCGGATATACGCGCGGCAAGCTTTGCCAGCCCGGCGGCATCACGGCCTTCAGCAATTTTTTCTATCCCCCGGTGAACATAGCCCAGACGTTCTTCCAGATTTAACACAAGCTCGCCCACCGCCTGAAAACGGAAGTGCCCCGGCTCAATCACGCCGGCATGGATCGGACCGACCGGGATTTCGTACACCGCTGCACCCTGCGCCTGAAAAAATGGATAGTCACTATCCGCCGGCGTTTGTTTGCTGTCATCATCACTATTGACTGAGAAGTTCTTACGCAGCGGGTAAACACCTTCCGGCCATGCCTGGTGTCTAAGCCAGCGCCGACTATCGGGATGATCACTGAATAACACACCGTACATGTCCTGTATCTGTCGCTCGGGTCGATTGGCGGCAGGATAAAACGGCGTGTGCGATGCGAGTACCGGGCTGCGAATTTCAAGCTGCGCGCGGATCACCAGATAGTCGCCGTGTTTTTCAAAACACGCATTAAGCAGCAAGGTGTCGTCGTCTTTCTGTAACGCCCAGATACTGCACCAGCGCAGGCTCAGATCACACGCGATACCGGCGAAGCGGCCCCAGTCTTCAACATCCAGACTCAGTACGTGCGCGGGTGGCAGTACACTGGCCGAACCACCACGCAAAAGAATATCTTCTTCCTCGCAACGCGCAATCAATTCGGATAACCAGTCGAACCTGCTCATAATAAACTACTTCCGGTGATCAGCCGTGTCGCCTGGTCAAACCAGTGCGACAGAAAGTGCGGAATCGACAACCCTAGCCACAATACCAGTACCAGGTGCAGTACCACCGGCCACATATTGGCCAGCACCGGTTTCTGGCCTTCGGGCACTTCGCCGTAGACCATAGGATGCACATGCCGGAACAATCCCGCGAAGGCAACGCCCAAACCAAATAATAACGGTAAAGTTAACCACGGATAGCTTTTCATAGTCGCAGATAACAATAAAAACTCGCTGGTGAAAACCCCAAAGGGCGGAAAGCCTGCAATCGCCACGGTACCGATGAGCAGTCCCCAGCCGACCGCAGGCTGGGTCATGATCAGGCCACGAATGTTATCAATCGACTGAGTACGTGCAATGTGACAGGCGTGTCCCACACTGACGAAAATCGCAGACTTGGTCAATGAATGCACGGTCATGTGTAGCAGGGCGCCGAACGTGGCCAGCGGTACACCGAGGCCAAAAGCAAACGTCATCAGTCCCATGTGTTCAATCGAGGAATAACTGAACAACCGCTTGATGTCACGTTGACGATGTAGCAACAGGCCCGCCACCGTGAACGACAGTAAACCAAAACCCATCATCAAATAACCGGCAAGATGAGGCGTGTGTCCCGACACGCCACTGGCGAGTGCGCCATCGGTAAGTATCTTCACGCGCACCAGTGCATATAGCGCAACATTGAGTAGCAGACCTGACAACACTGCTGACATCGGTGTCGGGCCTTCCGAATGCGCATCCGGCAACCAGGTATGCATCGGCACCAGTCCAACCTTGGTGCCATAACCCACCAGCAAAAACACAAACGCGATGGTCATAATGGTCGGGCGTAACTCGTGCGAATGCATCACCAGCACACGCCAGAGCAACGCCTGTTCAGGATTGGGCGTCACATGCACCGCGGCGAAATAAATCAGCACGGTACCAAACAACGCAAAGGCGAGACCGACACCACAGATAATGAAATATTTCCACGCGGCCTCGATCGATTCCGGCGTGCGATAAAGACTGACCAGTAACACGGTCGCCAAGGTTGCGCCTTCAAGCGATACCCACAGAACGCCGAGATTATTCGTACTCAGTGCCAGCTGCATAGTGAACAAAAAGAACTGATAACTGGCATGATACAAACGCATGCGGGCACTGCTCAGGCGACCATGTTCTTTTTCCTGCGTCATATAGGCGAGTGAAAAAAACGAGGTGGTTGCACCAACGAGCGCAGTCAATGCGATCAGATAGACATTAAAACTGTCGATATAAAACTGGCCAGTGACATTTCCCAATGGCCCGTGTTGCAATACCTGCCAGGCCAGCCACAGGCTTGCACATAACTGCGCGATTGATGTCAGCGCATTAAAAGGGCCTGCGGCTTTATGCTGACCGAACACTGCCTGCAATGCGCCGGAAACGAGTGGAATCAGCAGTGTTAACCACAGCGCGATCATTCGTCAGTCTCAGACAGTCGGTTCATTTCACTAACATTTAACGAATCGATGCTCTCACTGATGTGAAAGAAAAACACGCCAAAGATGATTGCGGCAACCAGCACATCAAACGCAATACCCAGCTCGACGATCATGGGCATACCATGGGTCGCGGCAACCGCAGCAAAGAACAGTCCGTTTTCGAGTGACATAAAACCCACCACCTGAGACACCGCCTTGTTTCGACTCACCAGCATCAACATACCTAGCAACACCACCGACATGCTAATAGCAATAGTATTTCGGGTGATGGACTCTGACAGTTGCTGAATGGGTTGCGCCACGTAGTAACAGAAGATGACCAGCGCCGTTGCAATCATCAACACAATAGCGGGGTGCTCAACAGTATGCGCGACTTTATCGATGCGCATGCGCACCACCAGACGATGCAGCAACCAGGGAATAAACAGTGCTTTTAATATCAGGGTCAAAATCGCAGAAATGTATAAATGATGCTGGCCACTGACAAAAGCAACTAATGCAGTTGTCATGGCCACCAGGGCTCCTTGCCAGGCGAAAACACGAATAATCGCGACAACACGGGTTTGTGCGAGCAGCGCAAACGAAGTAAACAACACCAGTGCTGCCAGCAACAGAATTGCCTGTTGATCAATCGGCAGATGACTATGACTCGTCATTTAACTGATCTCCAGAATGATATGGCTGAGCAGGCCGATCACTGACAAAGTGAGCGCCAGAATGAGAAAGGCAGGTACGCGGAACAGGCGCATTTTTGCGAGCAGGGTTTCACCGACCGCCAGTGCGGTTCCGATCAGCAGCAACTTTGCGATAATGGCAAGCAGGGCAATACCAAGCGAAATACCATCGGTGTGTTGCGCAATGCCCCAGGGGAAGAAAATATTGGCGATCAGTACACCGTATATCATGAGCTTTACCTGTGCCGCCCATTCCAGCAGTGCCAGATGACGACCACTGTATTCCAGAATCATGGCTTCGTGAATCATGGTCAGCTCAAGATGGGTGGCCGTGTTGTCGACTGGAATACGTCCGGTCTCCGCAATACCGACCAGCACCAGACTCAGAAAAGCAAACAACAAAGAAGGCCTTAACACCATGCCTTCTGCAAGCAGATGATTGATTATCGTCGACAGGTTGGTACTTGAAGCCACCATCGCCAAAGTGAATACCGCCATCAGCATCGCCGGCTCTGCCAGTGCAGAGATGGTCATTTCGCGCGAAGCACCCATACCACCGAAGGCAGTACCGATATCCATGGCCGCGAGCGCAAGAAAAAATCGCGCCAGTGCAAAAAAACCCGCCAGCACAATCACGTCAGCAATGGCGGTGGTGGGCAGATTGACCGCAAGAAATGGAATCACGACCACGGCCATCAAAATCGTGGTCGCGACAATATAAGGCGTCATTCTGAAAATAATGGAAGCGTTGTGAGCCATCACCACCTGTTTGCCAAACAGTCGACGCAAATCTCGATACGGTTGCAGCAGTGAGGGAGAGCGACGATTTTGTAGCCAGCATTTGATACGCTTCAGCCACGCAGTAAACAACGGCGCGAGCAGCACGAACAACAAAGACTCACCGAGTGCGATCAACCAGCCGTTCATGTGATCAACCACAACAGCAGTATCAGCGTGACAAACGAATACATCAGGTAATGGCGTAAGTGACCGGTCTGGATTCTGCCAACTCGACGTACCGCCATGTGCAGCAGTTTCACTACAGGTAGATAAAGCAGTCGCCACGTCACATCTTCGACCTGAAGCTGATAACGCAACGATTCAGGTTCGATATCCAGTTGACGACGTGGCTCGCGTTCAATATCTTCCTGAATACGCCAGACCGAGGTAAAAATTCGCTGCACCGGCATGGAAAAGGCCGTGGCGGTATATTGCATTCGGCTGGATAAGGCGCCGAAGCCACAATCCCAGGGTTCACCGCGAACACTAATCGCCTTGTGACGCGGGCGTAATACAAAATACACCAGCGCCCATGCAGCGAATGCCAGCAGCACGCCGAGCAGAACCAGTGGTGCGCTGTAAGACGCTGTATCGACTGAAACAGGAGTCAGCCATAACCAGCCATGAGACGTGGCTGCTTTTAATTGATAACCTGTCAGGCTCAGGCTTATCTGATTCATCGCATCTACCGTTGTCATGGGCAGGACACCGAAAACCACACACAGCCCTGCGAGCAAACCCTGCGCCCAGACCATGCCGGTACTGGCCTCACGCGTGCGACGAACGCTACGGGTTCTGGCTCTTCCCAGAAACGCGATCCCGTACAAGCGTACAAAACAGGCGGCGGCAAGCGCACTGGTCAATGCCAGTACCACGGCCGCAATTGGAATCACCGCGCGTAATACACCACTCTTGATACTGGTGACCTGTAGCGCAGTCTGAAACGTCAGCCACTCGGATACAAAACCGTTCGATGGCGGCAACGCCGAAATACTGATACAGCCGATCAGAAAAAATATCCCGGTCCACGGCATGCGCGCGAGCAGGCCACCCATATGCTCCAGATCTTTTTTATGACTACGCTGCGTTACAGCACCGGCACCCAGAAACAGCAGGCTTTTGAAAATAGCGTGATTCAGTGAATGATAGAGTGCAGCCACCAGCCCGAGTGCCCCCAGTAACGGCTGGCCGGTGCCGAAGAAAGTCAGCGACAGACCGAGAGCGATAAAAATAATGCCGACATTCTCGATGGATGAATAGGCCAGCAATCGTTTTACATCGGTCTGCAGCAAGGCATATAGCACACCGTACAATGACGTAATACTGCCTATCACCAGCACGGTCACGCCCCAGCCCCAGTGAATATTACCGATCAAATCAAAGGTCAGGCGAATAAATCCATAGATCGCGACTTTCAGCATCACCCCTGACATCAGGGCTGATATATGAGACGGAGCGGCCGGGTGTGCTTCGGGAAGCCACGTATGAATCGGCACCAGACCTGCTTTCATACCAAAGCCGAGCAAGCCCAGTGCGAAAGCAATACTGGCCCAGGTTGTATTCAGCGGTGCACTGCGCATGGCTTCAAACGTGAAACCGCCACCAAAACCTGCCAGCACACCAAAGCTGAGCAGGATGGCGAGTGCCCCGATGTGTGCCATCAGTAAATACAGAAAAGCAGCGCGCCGATTAGCAGCGTGCTGGTGCTGATAGGCAACCAGAAAATAGCTGGATAAAGACATCAGCTCCCATGCCACCATGAAAGCGAATGCATCATCGGCCAGAACCACCAGATACATACCAGTCACGAACAGGCCGGTGAACAAACCGAGCACCGCAAGCGGTTGTTTGCCGTGCTCAAATTCACGGGCATAACCCGGTCCAAACACACTGACCGCGAACACCACGATACCGATCAGCGACATAAAAAATCCCGCCAGTGGATCCAGTTTTAAATGCCAGTGCAGCCAGGGCAGGCCAGGGGAAAAAATATACGATTCGTGAACACCGTTAAGCAGCGCATGCAGCCCAAGCCAGACGCCCAGTATGCCACCGAGGCCAAGCAGAGGGAAAACCAGCCTGCGCATGAGAGCCGGATATTTATCGGCACCGAATGAAAAGATTGCAGATGCTACCGGCAGTAGCAACGTAGCCAGCAAAAGTGGGGCGCCCGAATACACCTTAGCGCATCAAGTCAACGATAATGGCTGAATACATGAAAAGAGCAGCTCCCGAGCGCATCCCTTGTTTTTATTATCTGCGTGCGTGTGACCATTGCGACGAACGTACTCCGAACCTGTAATTTCAACGTAGCGCGGCTTCATGATCATATTAAGAACACAGTACCCAAAATGACAAAATATTCGCGGCACAATATTGTAGCCGCACATAAATTCAGGTTATATGCGCACATCATAAGCTAAACGACCGGCCTACAGGAAGTAGGTCGATGCTTAAATGATATTCAGGGGTAGTCGATAGCTTCGGAAGCCTGGCGAAGCACGCTCAATGGGATCTATCTGCAATATTGAACTGATGCCCATTCTATAGTATATTAGATAGCTCTAATATTTAAGTTATCTATCAGATCATGCACGAACCACTGTCCTGTCCAGAATTGAAAGAAATGATTTCTCAAGGTGGGCAGCTCATCGATGTGCGCAGTCATTTTGAGTTCACCTCAGGTGCGCTACCAGGTGCGGTCAATATTCCACTGAATCAAATTCACTATCACGCAGAAAACATAGATAAGGAAAAACCTGTTTTGCTGTACTGCCGTAGTGGCCAGCGCTCAGCCTACGCCAAGCAAATCATGCAGGTACTCGGATTCACCCAGTTATACAATATCGGCAGCTATGCGACTTACTCAGACTGCTGACCTGCTAGCTCTGACTACAGGCCAGTAGTCACCGCCAGACAATAAAATCACACTACAGGCAAGACTGGCTCTTACTGTGCCCGGCCAAAGCATCGTGCTACCATCGCGCGCCATGCAGACCCGCGATTTTCATTACGAATTACCCGACCAGCTGATCGCTCAACAGCCCTGTGCACAGCGCAGCGCCAGCCGCATGCTGGTGGTCAGTCGCCAGTCTGACGAGCTGATCGACAGCCAGTTTTCCAGCCTGCTGGATTATCTGGAGCCGGGCGACTGCCTGGTGTTCAACAACACCCGGGTGATTCCTGCGCGTCTTTTCGGCAAAAAGTCCAGCGGCGGCAAGGTCGAAATCCTGATCGAACGCATGCTGGATGAGAGCAGGGCACTGGCACACATCAGAGCCAGTAAATCGCCCAAACCAGGCGCCGGTATCAAAATCGATGATTCAGATTATGAGCTCCAGGTCACCGGTCGTAGCGGTGAGCTATTTGAAATCAAAGTGGCGCATCCAGGCGACAGGCTGAGTGAAGTTCTGCAGAGCTGCGGCCATATGCCATTGCCGCCCTATATCGCGCGCGCAGATGACGCCATTGATATGGAACGCTATCAGACCGTGTATGCCGATCAGCCCGGCGCCGTAGCGGCGCCCACCACCGGGCTGCATTTTGATAATGATCTGCTGGCGGCATTGAAAGCCAGAGGCATTGTCACGACCTTTGTCACCCTGCACGTAGGCGCAGGCACCTTCCAGCCAGTGCGTTGCGAGCATATTCAGGACCACCACATGCATTCTGAATATCTGGAAGTGAGTGAGGCGACGGTAGCGCAATGCCACGCAGCACGCGCCGCTGGCAAGCGTATTGTGGCAGTAGGAACTACCTCGGTACGCTGTCTGGAAACCGCCGCAGCGAGCGGTGAATTAAAAAGCTACCGCGGCGAAACCGACATCTTTATTTATCCCGGATACACCTTTCGCAGCGTAGATGCCATGATCACCAACTTTCATCTGCCCGAATCCACATTGCTAATGCTGGTGAGCGCATTTGCCGGCCGTGAAAAAATGCTCGGCGCCTATCAACACGCAGTGGCGCAGCGCTATCGTTTTTTCAGTTACGGCGATGCGATGTTGATTACTTAATTTCTATAATACACATTAAAAAAATTACATAACTTAATGAAATTTAAATTATTAAATACTGATAATCTTGCCCGCAGAGGCCAGCTCGAATTTGGCCGTGGCAAGGTAGAAACACCAGCGTTCATGCCGGTCGGCACCTATGGCACGGTCAAGGCCATGACCCCGGAAGAGCTGACCGAGACCGGTGCCCAGATCATTCTGGGCAACACGTTTCATCTGATGCTGCGCCCCGGCACCGAGGTGATCAGCAAGCACGGTGATCTGCACGATTTCATGCACTGGCAGGGGCCCATTCTCACAGACTCGGGCGGTTTTCAGGTCTTCAGCCTGGCAAAAATGCGCAAAATCAGTGAGCGGGGCGTGGTATTTCAGTCACCGGTGGGTGGCGCAAAAGTCGAGCTCACACCCGAAAGCTCGATGCAGATACAAAAAGCACTTGGCTCAGACATTGTCATGCAGTTCGATGAGTGCACGCCATACCCGGCCACAGAGCAGGAAGCGGCCGAATCTATGGAGCTCTCGCTACGCTGGGCAGCACGTTGTCAGGACGCACACCAGGGCAATCCAAATGCGCTGTTTGGCATCGTTCAGGGCGGCATGTACGGCGATCTGCGTGCGCAATCCGCCGAAGGATTGAAGCAGCTCGGCTTCGACGGCTACGCCATTGGCGGTCTTTCTGTGGGTGAGCCAGAGGCCGAGCGCAATCACATTCTGGATCTGACCCTGCCGCATCTGCCCGGCGATCGACCACGCTATCTGATGGGCGTGGGCAAGCCCGAAGACATCGTTGAAGCGGTGCGCCGAGGCATCGACATGTTCGACTGTGTGATTCCAACCCGAAATGCGCGTACCGGTTTCCTGTATACCAGTGAAGGCATCGTCAAGATCCGCAACAGCTGTTACCAGGATGATACCCGACCGCTGGATCCAGCCTGTCAGTGCTATACCTGCCGGAATTACAGTCGGGCCTACCTGCGCCATCTCGACAAATGTGGTGAGATTCTGGGTGCGCGTCTGAATACCATCCACAACCTGCATTATTACCAGGATCTGATGCGTCAGATACGCGCAGCCATCGAGGCCGGCGATTTTGTGAACTTTGCACGCGATTTTTATCTAAAACGCGCAGATTCACCCGCACCATAGCGATACTCGCGGTCAACTGTGGCATAATATCGCGCTTTCAAAACATCGTCTTTACGAGGATTCTTAATGAGCTTTTTTATCTCTGATGCTATCGCAGCTGCAGCCCCTGCGCCTGCCATGCAACCCGACCAGCTGACCTCGCTGATCCTCCCGATAGGACTGGTCGTACTGTTCTACTTTTTCCTGATTCGCCCACAAAGCAAACGCGCCAAGCAGCACAAAGAAATGGTGTCCGCTCTACAGAAGGGTGAAGAAGTCGTTACCACCGGTGGCATGCTCGGCAAAATCACCAATGTGACAGAAAACTTTGTCGCGGTTGAAATCAGTCGTGATGTCATCATCCAGGTACAGAAGAACTCCATCCAGGCTGTGATGCCCAAAGGCACCATCAAAGAACAACAAAACGCTTAATAAGGAATCAATCAGCCATGCTGAACCAGTATCCACTGTGGAAATATATTGTCCTGTTTGTCGTGCTTGTTTTCAGCGTGATATACGCTTTACCTAACGTATATGGCGATGACCCGGCATTGCAAATTTCGAACCGCGCTGCACCCATCGCAGACAAAGATATTTCGCAAATAAAAACAGCTCTCAAAAGCGACAATATCAATTACAAGAGTATCGAGCTGAGCAATAAGCAGGCTCTTGTACGCTTTAGTGATACTGAAACTCAGTTGCATGCTGCTGAAAAATTACGCCGCACACTGAATCCCAATCAGTACACCGTGGCATTGAATCTGGCGCCAGCGACACCGAAGTGGCTACGCGATCTGAATGCAGCTCCCATGTATCTGGGTCTGGACCTGCGCGGCGGGGTGCATTTCCTCATGGAAGTTGACATGGAAGCTGCCATTAAACGCATGGATGGAAACCTGGTCTCTGATATCCGCACCTACTTACGCGAGCAAAAGATACGTTATAGCGGTGTCAACCAGACCAAAACCGGGCTGGTCATTAATTTTCGCGATGCCGAGAATCTCAATAAGGCTGAAGAAAAACTGGGTTCCCAGCCCCAGTTTCGCGATTTAACTTTTACGCCAGACCCTAACGGGCTGAAACTGGATGCAAAACTTACCGAGCTGGCTATTCGCAACGAGAAATCCGCCGCACTGCATCAGAACATCATAACCCTGCGTAACCGCGTGAATGAACTGGGTGTTGCAGAACCCATTATTCAGCAACAGGGTGACTCGCGAATTGTTGTTGAGCTGCCAGGCATACAGGATACCGCGCAAGCGAAACGTATTCTGGGCGCTACCGCCACACTCGAATTTCGCCTGACCGAAAAATCACGTCAGGACTGGTATGAAGCCGAAAAAACAGGACAGCCACCAGTAAATGCCTTGCTGTATCACGAACGCAATGGCCACCCGGTATTATTAAGCCGTAATGTCATTGTCACCGGCGATCAGATTACTGACGCTGCTGCAACCATTGATTCACGCAGTGGTCAGCCAGCGGTTTCCGTGCGCCTTGACGGCAAGGGCGCGAAAAAAATGAGGGAGACCACCCTTAAGAATGTCGGTCATCCGATGGCTGTTGTATTCATTGAAAACAAAGTCGTTGACAAAAAAGTTGGTGACAAAATTGTAAAAAAACATACCACTTCTCAGGAAGTGATCAATATTGCCACCATCCAGGAACCATTTGGCGCCCAGTTCCAGATTACCGGTCTTAAACAACAGGAAGCGCACGACCTGGCATTACTGCTTCGTGCTGGCTCGCTGCGTGCCCCTGTGCAAATTGTAGAAGAACGTACAGTAGGCCCAAGCCTCGGCAAAGACAACATCAAGCAGGGCATCATGTCTGTCAAAGTCGGTTTGTTGCTGGTTCTGGTATTCATGATCGTTTACTACCGCGTTTTTGGCGTAATCGCAAATATCGCACTGACCTTCAATATGATACTGCTGGTTGCAGTGTTATCGCTGTTGCAGGCAACGCTGACCATGCCAGGTATCGCGGGTATCGTATTAACGATTGGTATGGCGGTTGATGCCAACGTACTCATTTATGAACGTATTCGCGAAGAATTACGCAATGGTAATACGCCTCAGGCGAGTATATTTGCCGGCTATGAAAAAGCATTTGGCACCATCATGGACTCAAATGTCACAACTTTAATCACCGGCATAGTGCTATTTAGTCTTGGCACCGGCCCTGTAAAAGGTTTCGCGGTCACATTGTGTATCGGTATTCTGACTTCGATGTTTACTGCCATCATGGGTACACGCGCGATCGTGAATTTCCTGTACGGTAATCGCAACATCAAGAAAATATCCATTTAACGCATCAGCATCGGATAAAAAATAATGCAATTTCTAGACGGTACTTCAAAAATCAATTTTATGGGCAAGCACAAGTATGCCTATGCATTCTCGTTGACGCTTATATTGATCTCAATTGGTAGCCTGGTTACCAAAGGCCTGAACCTGGGCCTGGACTTCACCGGTGGTTATCTTATCGAAGTCGGCTATGAAAATGATGCGAACATTCAACCGATCCGCAATGTACTCGAATCAAACGGATATAAAGATGCTGAGGTGCAGCATTTTGGTAGTGCACGCGATGTGTTAATACGTATTGCGCCTCGTAAAGACATCAACAAATCGAATCTCAGCGATAATATTGTAGCTCTGCTGAAAACCCAGACAAAACAGAACATTACTCTGCGACGTGTCGAATTTGTTGGCCCACAGGTCGGTGAGGACCTGCGTGATCAGGGTGGGCTGGCCATGCTGGTTGCCATGCTTGGCATTTTGATTTATGTCGGTTTTCGTTTCGAATTCAAATCAGCATTCGGCTCAATCGTGGCCCTGATTCACGATGTCATTATTACCATTGGTGCATTTTCCGTCACCCATACAGAATTTGATCTCACCGCACTGGCCGCTGTACTGGCAGTAATCGGTTATTCACTGAACGATACCGTGGTGGTACTTGATCGAGTCCGCGAAACATTTCGTGCGATGCGAAAAGGCACACCAGCAGAAGTGCTTAACATATCGATCAACCAGACGCTTTCGCGCACCCTGATGACTTCATTGACCACTATTCTTGTGGTTCTCGCGCTGTTCTTCCTTGGTGGTGAAATTATTCACGGTTTTGCGTTTGCATTACTGATCGGGATCGGTTTCGGCACCTATTCCTCGGTCTATGTAGCCAGTAGCATATTGCTCACCATGGGCATCAAAAAACAGGACTTCCTGGTTCAAACCAAAGATCAGGTGGTTGACGACAGACCTTAGAGCACTCGCAGTTGGCAGAGTCTAAGACAAAATCAGAACCTGGCAGCCAGGATCATTTTTTATTATTTGTAACGACATCAATCGCCTTTAATATGCTGTCAGGCGTGAGTGGCGGATTAATAAAAGCGACCAGCTGAGCCTCAGGATTTACCAGCATTAGCGCCGAACTATGGCTGATCAGATAATCATCTGGCGATCCTGATTTTGCTGGCACTTTACTAAAGAAAGCATTGGCCTGCAGTGCAAATGCCTTGAGCATTTTCAATGAACCCGTAACGCCAACAATATCCTTGTCAAAATACTTCACATACTTTGAAAGCTTTTTCAAAGAATCCCGTTCCGGATCGACCGATATAAAATACATCTGAGGGAACGTATGACCTGCCTTTTTTTTGGCTGCAACCACTGTCGTCAGGGTGGTCGGGCAGATATCAGGACAACTGGTATAGCCGAAAAATAGCATGCTCCAGTGACCTTTAATATCATCAGTAGTGAAGGCCTTGCCATCAGTTTTTTTGAGACCCGCAGGCACACCCAGTTGTCGCGGTATTTGTAAACGGGTGCCATGGAAACCCATCACGTGGTCAATATGCAGGGAATGGCTATCGGTGCTTTGTTTATGCGAAGCCAGCCAGACACCGGCGCCCATGGCAATGCAAGCGCCAATCGCAACGACGAGTATGTAGACACGCCTGTTCACACCAGAACCTCTTAGAAGTAGGTTGTGTAGTACGGTACGTAGTGGTCGACTACCATGGCGATGAACAACAACATCAGATAATTGATGGAATAAACAAATGTTTTGATCGCTGTATTATGCTGTTCAGCAAACATCAGCTTGAGCACCATGTAGAGAAAATAACCATCTAACAATAGCGCTGAGACAAGATAAATCAGGCCGCGTTCCATAATTAAATACGGCAACAGTGTTACCAGAGACATCAATATGGTGTAACCAAGAATGGAGTATTTTGTGAATTTCACACCGTGGGTGATCGGTAACATCGGCAAATTAACTTTTGCATAATCGTCGCGTCGATGAATCGCCAGCGCCCAGAAGTGTGGCGGCGTCCAGGTATAGATGATCAACACCAGCACAAGTGAGTGTGCATCAACACTGCCAGTGACCGATGTCCAGCCGAGCAGGGGAGGCATGGCACCTGCGAGTCCACCGATAACAATATTCTGTGGCGTCGCCTTTTTTAGATACATGGTGTAAATCACCGCATATCCAATCATGCTGGCAAATGTCAGCACTGCTGTCAGTGTATTTATCCACGCCGTTAGAATAAACACCGAAGCTGCTGCCATCAGCATCGCAAATATGAAAGCATTTTGCTGCTTAACTTTGCC